>JBBUBU010000036.1:0-6803 GCA_038058115.1 Patescibacteria group bacterium
AAAAAAATTTACCAAATAACTGGAGAAGAATTCAATATTAATTCACCAAAGCAATTAGGTGAAATTCTTTTTGAAAAAATGGGAATTAAGTCAGGCAAAAAAAGAAAACCAAGTGGATCTTTTTCTACTAGAGTGGAAATTCTGGAAGAACTTGAAGAAGAAAATCCAATTATTCGAGAAATTTTAGCTTATCGAGAATTACAAAAATTACTTTCTACTTATATTGATGTAATTCCAAAAATGGTTGGAAGTGATAAACGTTTGCATGCAAAATTTTTACAAAATGGGACAACTACCGGTAGATTTTCTTCACAAAATCCTAATCTTCAAAATTTGCCCGTTAAAACAGAATTGGGTTTAAAAATTCGAAATGGCTTTATTGCCCCAAGGGGATATAAATTGGCTACTTTTGATTATAGTCAAATTGAGCTTCGAGTTGCGGCAATTTTGTCGGGTGATCAAAAAATGATTAAAATTTTTCAAGAAAAAAAAGATATTCACACCAGTGTTGCGTCTTTTGTTTTTAATGTCCCTCTTGAAAAAGTAGATAAGGAAATGCGTCGGCAAGCAAAAGTTATAAATTTTGGAATTATTTATGGAATGGGAATTTCTAGTTTGCGAAAAAATTTAGGTGGTAGTCGCGAGGATGCGCAAAAATTTTACAATAATTATTTTGAACAATTTTCTGGAGTGCATGATTACTTAGAATCAGTAAAAAATTTTGCTCGAAAAAATTTATACACTGAAACTTTATTTGGCCGAAGAAGAAATTTTCTGAATATAAATTCTAGAATTCCTTTTTTAAAAAATATGGCTGAAAGGACTGCAACTAATGCCCCAATACAAGGTACTGCCACTGCTGACATTATTAAACTTGCAATTAGATATACTGAAGAAGATTTACAAAAAAATAATTTATTAGATAGAGTGCATTTAATTTTACAAATTCACGATGAGCTAGTTTATGAAATTGAAGAAAGTGTTTTACTCGAGGCGCAAAAAATAATTAAAAATGCAATGGAAGGTGTTTTGCAAAGATCCTATTTAAATTATAAAACAGAAGTCCCACTAGAAATTCATTTTGCCTCAGGTAATAATTTAGGAGAATTGAAATAGTAAGGAGCCCGAGATCCGATCTCGTGGAAACCACGAGATCGGATCTCGGGCACAATAAAAAAGTTATCCACAGTTTTTTGCCAAAAATGGCAAAAAAGGTATTGTTTTTTATTTTCAATTTTATATAATAAAAAAAAGTTTTTGTTCGCCTCTTTTCTTTCTTGCGCCGCAAGAAGGATCCAAGAGGTTTTAACAGTTAAAAAAAAGGGGGTAAAAAATGGGAATATTAGCTTTAGGAACTCACTTTATTATAGAATTGAGAGATTGCGAAGACTCTTTGCTTTTAAATGACACTGAGGAAGCAAGAAAGGTTTTGATAGAGGCTGCCCAAAAGTCTGGAGCTACTGTATTATTTCCAGGTGTGTATTTTCACCAATTTAGTCCTCATGGGATTACGGGTATTGTGCCACTTGCAGAGTCTCACTTAACTATTCATACATGGCCGGAATATTGTTACGCCGCGGTGGATATTTTTGTATGTGGTGGGAAGGTAAAACCCAATCTTGCTGCTAGGTATATTATTGATAAATTTGGATCCAGGGATCCAAAAATCAACGAAATAGAAAGGGGCTTAAATTTGGGTCCCCATAAGCCAGAACAAGGTGGTGGTGATTTGCCTGGTTGCGAAGTAGTATCAGGAACAAAAGGACCACCCCCTTTTATAGAAAGATGGGCTAAGTTTCCGGTTTTAGCAGGGGCGGGACAAAATGCCGGTTTTTTTATGGGTTCACGGTAGTGTTGTGTGGGCCGTTCTTTGGTGTTATGCACCAAAGAACGGCCTTTTTTGATTTTTATGGTATAATGTAAATATTATGGAAGAAGAAAATATTCACAAAAATAAAATACATAAAATTTTGGCGCATTCTTATTGTGTGTATTTTTTACTTTTTTTATTTGGAATTCTTTTTGATTATTTTTCTAATTATAATATAAAAATTTTTAATAATAATTTTTATATTTTATTTGGTTTAATTTTAATAATTTTAGCGACCATACTTATTTTTTGGGCACAAAAAACTTCACGAAATTTTAAGAAAATGAGCCCAAGGTCCGACCTTGGGAATTCAAAAAGGTCGGACCTTGGGCACGAAGACCTCGGGCACGAAATTACTAAAGAAACTTTTTCCCAAGGTCCTTATTATTACACTAAAAATCCAACTAACTGGTGCCTCTTTTTTTTATTATTAGGTTTCAGTATGGTAAATAATTTATTTTTTGTATTTTTATCTAGTATTATTTATATTTTAATTACTGAATTTTATTTTTTAAAAAAACAAGATTTTATTTTAACCGAAAAATACGGCGCACCTTATTTGGAATACAAAAAGTCGGTTAGATTTTTTTGAAAGGGTAGGCAAGTCGGACTTCCCGAGTACGGATAAGTCAGACTTGCCTATCAAAAAGGTCAGACCTTTAAAAAAAATTTCATGATTTATGATTATGCCTAAATATTATTATACTATCGGTTTGGAAATTCATGCAGAGCTTAAAACGCAGACTAAGATGTTTTGTAGTTGCAAAAATGATCCAAATGAAAAAAATCCAAATACAAATATTTGTCCGGTATGTTTAGCTCATCCTGGCACTTTGCCAGTTTTAAATAAAAAAGCAATTGAAAGTGTTATTAAAACTGGATTGGCTTTGGGGGCGGGAATTGCCAACTTCACTGAATTTGATCGTAAAAATTATTTTTATCCAGACATTCCGAAGGGTTACCAAATTTCACAATATAAATATCCAATTGTTTCTGGTGGGAAGTTGGCAAACTACGGGCTTAACGCCACTGATTTTCGTATTACCAGAGTTCACTTAGAAGAAGATACCGCAAATGCAAAACACGATCGCGGGGATTATTCTTTGATTGATTTTAATCGCGCGGGATTACCTTTAATGGAATTAGTAACTGAGCCGCATACTTTTGACAATCCAGAAAATACTATAAAGATTGCTTCAAATTTTGCAAAAGAATTTCAATTAATTCTTTGGTATTTAGATATTTCTGAAGCAAATATGGAAAAAGGTCAAATGCGGGTGGAAGCAAATATGTCAATTTCTTTAGATCCAAAAAAATTAGGCACAAAAGTGGAAGTAAAAAATTTAAATTCTTTTAGAAATATGGAGCGTGCGGTGCAGTATGAATTTGAGCGAATGTTAAAACTTTTTTCTGAAAATAAACAGGAAGAAATTGTCCAAGAAACTCGCGGCTGGGATGATGCTAAACAAAAAACTTTTTCACAAAGAAAAAAAGAATCCAGTCACGATTATAGATATTTTCCAGATCCTGATTTGCCTAAATTAAATTTATCTGAAGTTTTTGATTTAGAAAAAATTAAAAAAGAATTACCAGAATTGCCAGCGGCAAAAAGAATTCGTTATCAAACTACGAGCTTAACGCCACCGTATGGATTTGGTATTAAGAGTGAAGATATTGAGATGTATATCAATAATTTAGAATTGGCTAATTATTTTGAGGAAATTATTAAAATTTTGAACGGTCCCAGCTTAACGCCCCAGTGCCTAGAAAAAATTAAATTAGCTTCAAATTATATTACTTCGGATTTGATGGGTTTAAAAGCTGAAGTAGGAAAGTCTGACTTATCCGTACTCGGGAAGTCCGACTTGCCTACTTCAAGTTCAGCTCTTGAATTCCAATACCCCAGCCCAGAAAATTTTGCTGAATTAATAAATTTAGCTTTTGAAAATAAAATTTCTTCCCGTGCGGCGAAAGATATTTTGGCTATGATTGTAGTTAAAGATGAATCACCTTTAAAAATTGCTACTGAAAAAAAATTATTTCAACAAAATGATGAAAATAGTTTGAAAATAATTGCACAAAAAATAATTGATGAAAATCCTCAAATTGTTGCTGATTATAAAAATGGAAAACAAACTACGGGCTTAACGCCACTAAATATATTAATGTCTCTAGTTGGCAAAATTATGAAAGCCACCCAAGGCTCCGCCAACCCTCAACTCGCTCAAAAAGTTTTAATAGAAATTTTGTAAGTATTTTATTACCTAAAATCACTTTCTTTTAATTGAGACTGGCGCAAAATAGATCTAAAGGTTCCATACCGTATTTCTTTTTCATGGATTGGGACAATAACATTTAAAGTTGGATTTCCTAATTTGCGATATTTAGCATGGGAACCAGTTTGAGAAACAAAGAAAAAACCTTTGTCCTCCAAAATTTTTGTAATTAGTCTGTGCTTAATAGGACTAGGCATACTGAAGATGAATAGAAAAAATGGAAGGGTTCTTAACCTCAACTTTTTTTGGAATTGTAATATCTAAAAAATAAAGTTCTAGGGCATCTTGAAGATTCTCAAGAGCTTTTTTTTGAGTTTTCCCAAAACTAGAAACATCAACCTCTAAACACTGAGATATATAATAATCCCCTTCTTTCCAAACTACTGATTTTAGATCAATTTCACGCATAATTATTTTTAATTGTATATGAAATTAAAAAATAAATCAAACTTTTTTTAAAATATGCTATTATCATACTATGCAAACCTTACGAGAATATATAAAAGAAGCGGAGGAGAAAAAAGTGGCAATTGGGCATTTCAATATTTCTAATTTGGAGGCACTTCATGGTATTTATCAGGCTGCGCGGAAATTAAATTTGCCAGTTGTTATTGGTGTTTCTGAAGGGGAAGAAAATTTTGTGGGGACGGAGGAAGCGGTGGCTTTGGTGCATGCAATTCGCGAGCGAGATAATTATCCTATTTTTTTAAATGCTGACCATCATTATAGTTTTGAAAGTATAAAAAAAGCAATTGATGCAGGTTATGATGCTGTGATTATTGATGCTGTAAAATTGCCTTTAGCTGAAAATATTTCTTTGACTAAAAAATGTGTGGACTATGCGCGAGAAATTTCTAAAAAAACAGGTAGAGATATTTTAGTAGAAGCAGAGCTGGGTTTCATTGGAACTTCTTCAAAAATTTTAGATTCTATGCCAGAAGGAGTAAATGAAGAAACTATGACAAAACCCGAAGATGCAAAATATTTTGTCGAACAAACTGGAATTGATTTATTAGCACCTTCAATTGGGAATGTGCATGGAATGGTTAGGGGAGGTAATCCTAGGCTTCATCCAGAACGAGTGAAGGCCATTAGGGAAGCCGTAGGAATTCCACTTGTTTTGCACGGCGGATCTGGTTCTTTTGATGATGATTTCACGCAATGCATTAAGTCTGGTATTAGTATTGTTCATATTAATACTGAAATTAGAATTGCTTACACTGATTCTTTAAGAAAAACTTTAGTTGAAAATCTAGATGAAAATACTCCTTATAAATATTTAGCTCCATCGGTAGAAGCAGTTGCACAAATTGTCGAAGTACGTTTGAAACTTTTTAATGGAATTAAAAATGAAATCAAGGGTTAACCTTGATTATTACCTTGGTTAGTAAAAAATATTTTAAGAAAAAAATAAAATGTCAAAAGAAAATCAGGAAGAAAATAATAATGTTAAAGCTATATATGTTTTTATTGACGCATCTAATCTTTGGGAGGTTCAAAAAGCTAAAGGGAAATTTTTTGATTATGAAAAATTAAAAAATTTTATTAAAGAAAAATTTAATGAATCGTCAATAGAATTTTTTTATTATTCAGCTTATCCCGCTAACAATACACGAGATTATAGTTTAGATGGACGACATAAATTTTTTACTTTTTTAAAAAAAGGTTTAAAATTTACTGTACGTAAAAAAGAATTAAAGCGTATAAATGTAACAACTCCAGCGGGAAATCTAGTTGAAGAAAAAGGTAATATGGATGTTGAGATAGTTATTGATGTTTTACATTATATTAAAAAATATAACATTGCGGTCTTTTTTACTGGTGATTCTGATTTTTTGTCATTGGTAACTTATTTGCGTGTCAGGGGTAAGAAAGTGTATGTATTTTCATCCAGGAATAATATTTCTGAAGAGTTGCGTACTGGCAGTGATGGTTATTTTGATGTTTTAGTTATTAAAAATGATATATGGGGAAGAGAGTTAAAACGTCGTCCAAAATAAAAACAACCCTCTTTTGGAGGGTTGCTCTTGGATGTAATACCCTTTTAGTCTCTATTAAAAACCAAAAGATATTATAAGTATATAAAATATAAAATATTTTGTCAAATAAAAATTGTAGATAAATAAAGCTATGTCAGAAAATCAAGAAATTAAAACCTGTCAAAATTGCCAAAAGGAGTTTCCGATTGAACCGGAAGATTTTTTGTTTTATCAAAAAATAAAAGTTCCAGCACCCACTTGGTGTCCGGAATGTCGTATGATTAGGCGTTTGTCTTTTTCAAATTGCTGGAATCTTTATAAGGATACCTGCGATCAATGCAAAAAAGAAATTATTTCAGTTTATTCTCCTGATAATAATAAAGTTGTTTATTGTTTATCTTGTTGGTGGGGAGATACTTGGGATGGAACTGAGTATGCTATGGATTACGATCCAAAGAAGCCGTTTTTAGAACAAGTTTTAGAACTTGCCTGCAAGACACCTTGTCGACCTTTAAACAACGATTATCTTACTAATTTAAATTCTGACTATGTAAATTTAACCGGTCATTTAAAAAATTGTTATTTAACTTTTTTTGCTGATTATTCTGAAAATATTTTCTATTCTTCTTTTATGGTCCAACTTAAAAACTCTTTAGATTGTTTGGAAACTTATAACTC
>JBBUBU010000037.1:0-1965 GCA_038058115.1 Patescibacteria group bacterium
AGTTGTACCGCAGAAATTCCCAAAGGTAACAAGAATAAAATTATAAAAAATGTTATAGATGAAATAGCGCCAGAAGGTATGGGCTCTGAACTTTTGTCTTTAGTTAAAAGTATAAAACCTGATACAAAAGTTCACAGTATTACAAAAGAGCAAAGAAAATTATTAGTGAACACTCTTAAATCACTACCTCTTACAGTCACTGGTCTTATGGGGTACGACAGAGCCGTTGTTGCCGATGGAGGAATTCCCTTAACTGAAATAAATACAAAAACAATGAAATCAAAAGTTCTTGAAAATTTATTTATCACAGGAGATTTACTTCACATTAACAGACCCTCCGGTGGATTTTCTCTTCAACTTTGTTGGACAACGGGTTTTGTCGCAGGGACAAATGCGTAATAATTTGCTTTTTAAGTATAAAAAGTGTACAATTAATATATGAAAAATTTTAATGGAGGGGGAAATAGAGGTGGGGGATACAAAGGTGGAGACCGTGGCGACAAACAGCTTTTTAAAGTTACTTGTAGTGAGTGCAAAAAAGGTTGCGAAGTACCATTTCGTCCATCGGGTGGAAGGCCTGTATTTTGTAGCGAGTGTTTTAGTACAAAAAAAGACTCTGGCGATAGTCGCGGATCAAATAGAAATTTTGACTCAAGGCCACTAAGAAGAGATTTCAATGATAGGCAATCTCCAAGAGCTGAATATTCTAGACCAGCAGATTCTAGATATTCGTTTAATAAGCCAAATCTTTCGCCAGCAAATGATGATACAAAAAAACAACTTTCAGATATAAGTTTTAAACTAGACAAACTTATAAATGCAATAGAAAAAATGAGTGCACCTATAAAAAGTGTACCTGAAAAAGTTGAGATTAAAGAAATTAAAAAAGACACTCAGATTCCTGTAGTCAAAAAGGTAGTACTTAAAAAAACAGAAACACCTATCGCAAAAAAGAAGGTTGTGAAAATCAAGGTTTGACCTTGATTTTTAAGTTATCCACTTTTTTGTTTGTTTTTTAATAAAATTGAAAGTATAATATGTATATGAAAAATATATTTATTGTTTTAGGTGTCGTTGTGGTTGCCGTCTTGGCCATGGGTTTGCCTTATCTATTAAGAGAGGTTAATAAGGAACAGGCTCCAAGTGGTGTTGAAGTTCCTGTTTCAAAAACAGAACCTACTACAAAAGCAGAGCCTACTGTAAAAATAAAACCAAATGTTCCCACTTCTATTGATGTAGGTATAACCATAGATGATTTTAAATTTTTACCTAAAGTCACTACTGTAAAAAAGGGAACAAAAATTACTTGGAATAATCAACATATAGGGCATACAGTAACTGGAGATAATGGTGATTTTGATAGTGATCATTTAAAGAATGGAATGGCGTATAGTCGCGTTTTTGACACTGTTGGTATTTTTAAATATCACTGCGCATTTCATCCTTCAATGAAGGGAGAAATACAGGTAGTTGAATAATTATGAAAATAAATTAATAAAAATGTGAATTATTTTTCAAAAAAAGTAAAATTAGCTTCAATTATAGGTTTAGTGGCGGCTGGTTTGGATTTACTCTTTCATGCCACGCTTACGGAACCAATGGAAACCTTTGATTATTTTGTGGTAAAAGCCCTGTTGGGATTTTTAGTGGCAACTTTATTTTTAAATTGGCAAGTTGGGGCGGAAGATACTTCAAATATAAATAAATTTAATTTAGTTTTAATAGCTTCTGGGGGTTTTAGTTTTTTAATGAGTCTTTATTATCGCTGGTGGGAATTTTTTAGATCGAGGCAATGTTTTATTATTTGGTCTTACTTGGTTTATAGGCCACGCTTCATTTTTCCTAATTGGCATCTTAATTGCAAGAAAAGTGATTAAATAAAATATTACACAGGTACGACCTGTGTATGCAAGTGTTTACTTTTTCAAAAAAATCCTAGCAAGGCGTATTTCATCATAGGAATAT
>JBBUBU010000038.1:0-1649 GCA_038058115.1 Patescibacteria group bacterium
GTTTCCTAGTTTTCATATGCTCATCTTCAAGTTTTTTACACTCACGATTTTTTTCGTATTTCCTTATATGAAAATCAATTTTGCCACTACTCGCCCCATAACCACTAACTAAAATAGCTTTATTTAAATCTACATATGCGTAAGCTCCCTCTTTTAATAATTCTAAAATGTCTAATAAAATTTTTCCTTTCATATTGTTTTTTATTTTTAATTACAATAAGTTTTATGATTTATTGTTTGTAATTCAAAGTTATTAGGGATTACAAAACTTTACATAAAATTATTATTTTAATATTTTTAATTACTCATGAATTACAATTTTACTAAGTTTCATAATTTAAAGTAATTATATCATAACATAATTATATACACTAACTCGACGGCCGTCATGTTGGTGTAAGAAAAGAAATATAAAGAAATATTTTGTATAAATTTTTTTAAATATAAATCTTACACTAACTCGACGGCCGTCAGTGTAAAGATAATTTTTTTATTTTTTTAATTATATAATCAATAACCCAATCAACGCAATTATACTACCAAGAATTTTTCTTGGTAAATCTTCGTGCTCATTTAGAAAAATCGCTCCCGCGATAAACATAAGGACGACTTTAAATGTTGTAATTGCAGATACAAGACTTAAATTACCAACGACGAAAACCAATATTACCCAAGAAAGAGATTGTAAAAAACGAAGCCCGCCAGTAATAGCAATATCTTTTTTAGTATATTCACTTTTGCTGTGCATAATCCACGCTGTAATTCCTAAAAAAAGACATTGAGCCCACCAACTCATCATTGTTCCCGCTGAAAATCCAGTCATTTTTTGCAAAGCTCTTTCGGCAGTTAGTGAAATTCCCAATACTACTCCCGAAAGAACCATTAACATAAAATACTTATCAAATTTAAATTTTCCAATTCTGTGCTTTTGGGAAACAATAACCATACCAACAAGAAGTAATATTGTTCCAAAAATTTGGATAATAGTTAATTTTTCATTTAGAAAAAGCGTTGCTAGGACTATCGTAATCGGAGTATATATATTACTTACTAGGGTTGAAATTCCAGCCTCAACGTGTTTTTGTGCAATATATGAACCAATAAAGTATCCAGCGCCAAAAACTCCAGATATTAGAGATAGTCCAATAAGGTGAAAAATATTCCCCTCCAAATAGAATGGTTTGAAAATGGGGAGTAGCAAACTCAATACAACAGTTATAAATGCAACCTGAAATGCAAAATAAATTTGCCCCGTATTTTCAGGATTCTTGTGTTTTGCGAGCCAGCGTCGCTGAAGAGGTGAAGCACTAGCGGCGATAAAATAAAAAATGTAAGCAAGAACGAGCTCTATTTCCATAAAAGTAATTTTAACATAAAGGTAATTATTTATCTAATTTTTAAAAAAATTATTAATTTTTTAGTTTGTACACCAACCTGACGGCCGTCAGGATAGTGTAAGATTCATATTATTAATAATATCTAATTATAAAAATTTTTTAATATTTACACTAACTTAACGGCCGTCAGTGTAGTGTAAATACTGATTTATTTTTTTTTAGGTTTTTTCCCGCCTCATCGGGCGGATCGCCGGCGATTTATTTTTATGCTATAGTATTATTATGCATGAGATTAAGAATATTTCAATTTCT
>JBBUBU010000039.1:0-5266 GCA_038058115.1 Patescibacteria group bacterium
TGTATTCGCGTGAAAGAATTAGTGTTTTTGCTAAGCCTATTAAAAATAAAAAATAATAATACGAACTTACCGAAGAAGAGAAAAAAGTATTAGCGCAAGCGCAAGTTGGTTTGTAAGAAACAAATACACAGGTCAGGTGAGTCCTATGTAGTAGTCTACATAGGACTCACCTGTGTATTTGCGGATTTAATAAATCATTATGAATAAAAAAGACAACACAAAAAAAACAGAAAAAAAAATAATTCCAAGACCACCAGTTGTTGTAATTATGGGTCATGTTGATCATGGAAAATCAACCTTACTTGATTATATTCGAAAAAGTAATGTGGTTGAAAAAGAAGCGGGTGGAATTACCCAGCATATTTCTGCTTATGAAGTTAATCACAAAGATGAGGGTCCCAGCTTAACGCCACCATATAAACAAGAAAAAAAAATAACTTTTTTAGACACTCCTGGGCATGAAGCTTTTTCAAAAATGCGAGAAAGGGGAGCGAAGGTTGCTGATATTGCAATTTTAGTTGTTTCAGCTGAAGATGCTGTTCAGTCGCAAACTATTGAAGCGTGGAAAGTAATACTCGCAAATAATATTCCTTGCATAGTTGCAATTAATAAAATTGATAAACCTAATGCAAATATTGAAAAAACAAAAATTAATTTAGCCGAAAATGAAATTTATCTTGAAAATTTTGGGGGGAAAATTCCTTGCGCGGAAATTTCTGCGAAAATTGGTACGGGAGTAGACAATCTTTTATCGTTAATTCTTCTATTGGCCGAGATGGAGAATTTTACTGGCAACATCAATGAAGCTGCTTCTGGTTTTGTAATTGAGGCTAGTCTTGATACAAAGCGTGGAATTCAAGCAACTTTAATTATTAAAAATGGTTTTTTAAAAAATGGAAATATTATTGTAGCGGGGGATGCTTTTTGTTCAGTTCGTATTATGGAAAATTTTTTAGGAAAAAGTATAAAAGAAGCAAGTTTTTCTTCACCTGTGCGTATTGTTGGTTTTAATAAAATGCCAAACATTGGTTCAGAATTTATTTGTTTTGAAAAAAAGAGTGAAGCAGAAGAATTTATAAAAAATATAAAAGAAAATAAAAGCTCCAGCTTAAACCTACAGAGTCCCAGCTTACCCCTGTTAGGGTCGAAGCCTCTAACGGGGTTAACGCCACAGAATTCAGAAATTAAAAAAATAATTCCAATTAATTTAAAAGTTGATGTTGCGGGTTCACTTGAAGCAATTGAAAAAGAAATTTTAAAAATTAAAAACCATAACACTCAATTTAAAATTATTCAAAAAGGGGCGGGACCAATTTCTGAATCTGATTTAAAAAATATTACCTCGAGTAAAGATGTTTTGGTTATTGGGTTTAATGTTAAGGCTGACAAAAATGCAGCCGAACTAGCTGAAATAAAAGGAATTAAAATTTATTTTTTTGATATTATTTATAAACTTACTGAATGGCTTTCGGCTGAAATGGAAGAAAGAAAATTAAAAACAAAAACCGTAGAAATAATTGGGCGGGCGAAAATTATTAAAATTTTTAGTTGTGTGAAAGATCGTCAAATAGTTGGTGGGAAAGTTATTTCTGGAAAAATTAATTTAGGTGTAAATGTTAAAATAATACGCCGAGAATTTGAAATTGGTCAAGGCAAAATCGTTAATTTAGAAAAAAGTAAAACAAAAATTTCTGAAATTGACGAAGGAAATGAATTTGGTATGATGTTAGAATCGAAAATAGAACTTACCGCCGGAGACATAATTGAAGCTTTTAGTATAGTTGAAAAATAAATAATAGCAAATTACAAAACTCGTTGCAGGCGTAAGTTTTGGGAAGCATTGCGCAGGCCGACGGGCCGAGCATAGCAAATTTTTAGCAAAAAATTATGTGTGGTTCCCAAAACTTATGCCAAGAAAGAGTTTTGTAATTAACAATAAATAAATGATCCCACGAAATATAAAATTAGCGAATTTAATCAAAGAGCTTTCAGCGGGGTTTTTGGGGTTGGAAGACAATAAAAGCTCGCTTATTACCGTTACGGATTGTACTATTTCTCCCGACATGAAACGCGGCACTTTATTTATAACTGTTTTACCCATTTCCAAAGAAAATGCCGCATTGGGTTTTGCTAAAAGGCAAAGATCTGGCTTGAGAGAATTTTTGAAAAAAAATTTAAAAACAAAAATAATTCCTTTTCTTGATATAGAAATAGATGCCGGCGAAAAAAAACGCCAAAAAATTGACGAATTATTATTTAGCGTTCGACCTAAATAATTTTCTTACACTACACTGACGGCCGTCAGTGTAGTGTAAATTATAGTGTGCATAATAAAATTATGATTTTATGTTAAGATAAAAACATGAATATGAAATTAAATTTTGTATTTTGGGGGACGCCGGATATAGCAGCGGAAACTTTAGAGATTTTAAAAAATAATGGTTACATACCATGTTTAATTATTACTGCGCCAGATAAACCACAGGGGCGTAAAATGATTATCACTCCTCCATCAGTTAAAATTTGGGCGCAAAAAAATAATATCCCATTTTTGCAACCAGAAAAATTAGATGAAGAATTCATATCAAAAGTTTTAGGGAAGTCCGACTTATCCGGTAATCCGGGAAGTCTGACTTATCCGAAAACTTTTTCCAAATTTGATTTATTTATTGTAGTTGCTTATGGAAAAATAATTCCAGAAAAAATAATAAATTTACCAAAATTTGGATCAATCAATATTCATTATTCTCTTTTACCAAAATATCGTGGGGCTTCGCCGGTTGAATCAGCAATTTTAAATGGAGATACTGAGACTGGTATTAGTATTCAAAAAATGGAATTTAAAATGGATGCTGGGCCAATTATTGCGCAAGAAAAAATTAATATTTTACCTGATGAAAAAAGTCCAGAACTTTATAAAAAATTAATACCAGCTGGGGCAGAACTTTTGGTAAAGGTTTTGCCACAATTGGTTCAAAGGTCAGACCTTGAGAATTCAAAAAGGTCTGACCTTGGAACTAATTCCTTAACGCCCCAGAACGAGTCTCTTGCAACTTTTTGCAAAAAAATAAAAAAAGAAGATGGATTGGTTGACTTAGAAAAAGATTCACCAAGTATTTTATATAATAAATTTCGCGCTTATGCCGAGTGGCCTAGGATTTATTTTTTTGAGAAAAAACTACCAGCCGGCCATAACAGAATAATTATCACAGATGTTTTTTTTCAAGGTCAGACCTTGGGAATTCAAAAAGGTCTGACCTTAGAAAAAAAACAAAGTCCTAGCGTAGTACCACAATTCATTATAAAAAAAGTTATTCCAGAAGGAAAAAAAGAAATCACATGGCAGGAATTTCAAAGGAATATACTTTGAATTAGTTTTTCCCAAGGTCAGACCTTTTTGAATTCTTAAGGTCTGACCTTTAGAAAAACTAATCTTAATATTTAGCAGTAAAAGGATTTCTGTCTGATAAGCGTTTTAACATTTTTTTAACGCTAGCTGCTCCGCGTTTAAATAAAGTTTGTTTATGATCTTTACTTTTTTGCATTTCATTTAAAATATTTTCTTTAACGATAGTTATTGCTTGGTATATATCTTCTCGATCAACGCTTGAATAAAAATTATCCCCATGTAAATTAATTGAGCAATGGGCTCGAAAAATATCTCCATTTTTGTGATGATTAGTTACTTGTGAGATAGTAAAATCTACAACAGCTTCTCCGCCCTTGGTTTCATTTTTTTTTATAAATTTCCCCAGATTAGTAACTTTCTTAATAACGTAATCATTAATTGCTGGAGTGATTTCTATATTTTTTCCTTGTAATTTTATTTGCATAATATTATATTAATTTAATAATACTTATCTAAATAATACCATATTCTAAATAAATAAAGCAAACTTTTTAAGTTTAGATATATTTACTATAATTTTTTAGGAAAATAAATAAAAAAATGGTAAAATTATTCTTATGAAAGATTTTAATGATTGGAACGAGTTAAAGAAAAATATAGAAGTTGAGAAAAATGATCCTGATAAATTTCCCAAAGAAGGGGAAGTTTGGATGTGTAGTCTTGGTAAAAATATTGGATTTGAACAAAATGGAAGTGGTAATAATTTTTCTCGCCCCATTTTAATAATAAAGAAATTTAATAATCACATGTTTTGGGCTATACCTTTATCAACTAAACAAAAAAAATTTGATTTTTATTTTAACTATACTGACTTAAATAATCAAAAAGTTTCTGCTATTTTGGCTCAAATGAAATTAGTTAGTATAAAGAGATTAAAAAGAGATATTTATGTAATACCAAAGAATCTTTTTGATCAAATAAAACAAAAATTGAAATCTTTATTATAGAAAATCGAAACCCCGCTTTCGCGGGGTTTCTCGAAGCCTTTCGGCACTTTGTATGTACAAGTATAGCAAACTAGGGAAAGAAGTCAAGAAAAAGTTCCCCGAGTTCAAGAAATAAAAGCAACTTTGACAAATAGTTTTTTTTATGTTATACTACCAAAATGGAGCCAAATAGGGAATTGTCCTTATTTTGGTTTGATTTTTGAAAATGAAATAGGCGATGCGCAAATGTTTGTGCATTGTTAAATGGTTAAAAAATGACCCTTTTGGGGTTGTAATATAAGGAGGATTGAAAATGGAAATAGAAATGATCTTAGGGTATGTTAAGTTGGCAATTATTTGTTTTGGGATTGGGACAGTATTGTTTAAATCAGTTATTTTCCCAGAAAATGGTAGGATCTATATTCGCGTATTTTTTAATGGCTTTTTGGGGGCCTTTGGAAATATTGATGAGTATAAATGGGAGAACAATAAATTAATTCCATTAACAGATGAAGATAAAGTTCATAAACCAGGGTTTTTTTCTAAGCTTTGGTCCAACATATATTTTTGTCTATGGCCACTTATTAGACTCCACCATATTGAATATACAGATTGGAATTTAATAAAAATTGGCGACAAAAATAATGACCGTACTATTTGGGAAGATGTAGCCTCGGGTCAGTGTGCGATAGAGAGGCTTTGTAAGTCTGACAGCCTAGAATTTCGTATTGTTCTTTTGGCGATTACTCAAAACGTTAGAGCTAGGGGTTTAATAGGAAATTTTGTAATTCAAAGTAATACAACAATCGATGTTACAGATCCACAACGTCTTATTTTTACAACCGGCCTTAATGACGCCTTTAAGCTTCTTAGGGAAGGAATTAATAGTAAGGTTTTAGAACTTGGCAGTGAATCTGAGATTGTTGGGTTG
>JBBUBU010000040.1:0-1157 GCA_038058115.1 Patescibacteria group bacterium
TTTATTTTTATGCTATAGTATTATTATGCATGAGATTAAGAATATTTCAATTTCTACTGGGACGATGATTCGAGCTGGATTGGTGGGCTTGGGGTTTTTTCTTATTTGGTTTTTGCGGGATTTTATTTTAATTATTTTAACTTCTATTGTAATTGCTTCATTTATTGAATCGGCTATTCCTTTTTTTAAAAAATTTAAAATCAATCGAGTTTTTTCGGTAATTATTTTATATATTTTTGCTTTATCAATTTTGGGTGGGATATTTTATCTTTTTGCCCCGTTTTTACTTAGGGAAATTCATGATTTTTCTATTCTAATTTCACAGTACGTACCAAATTCTCCATTTTTAAATTATTTTCAAAGTGATATTTTTTCTGGGGCTAAAAATGTTATTACAGATTTATCTCAAAATTTTTCTTTAAAAAATTTTATTAGTGTGGCAGAAAATTTTGTTAAAAATATTTCTGGAGGATTTTTTCAAACACTTTCAGTGGCTTTTGGAAATTTTTTCAATCTAATTTTAATTTTAGTTATTTCTTTTTATCTTTCAATTGAAGAAAAGGGGATAGAAAAATTTTTAAGAATAATTATACCAATTGAATATGAAGATCATGCCGTAGATTTATGGGAGCGCTCACGCCGAAAAATTGCTTTGTGGATCAAGGGGCAAGTAATTTTAGGAATTTTGGTGGCAATTTTAATTTATTTAATTTTGTCTCTTTTGCAGGTAGAGTATGCACTTATTTTGGCTTTAATTGCTGGTATTATGGATTTAGTTCCTTATGGAACTATACTAGCACTTATTCCAGCTGTGGTAATTTCTTATGCTTCTGGTGGATTCGCTAGCGCGGGTATTGTGGCAGTGGCCTATTTAATAATAAATCAATTTGAGATTTTTCTTTTTGCGCCGGTAATTATAGAAAAAGTTGTTGGTCTTTCTCCATTAGTGATTATTTTTGCCGCAATAATTGGTTTTGAGTTTTCTAGTTTTTGGGGATTAATTTTGGCAATTCCAGTTGCAGTTTTTGTTATGGAATTAATGAGTGATCTTGAAAAAAATAAAATTATACTTAGGTCTGAAAAAAATAAAATTTGTTTTCAAAAGGTCAGACCTTAAGGTCCCAGCTTAACGCCACAGATATTCAAAAAGGTCTGAC
>JBBUBU010000041.1:0-1645 GCA_038058115.1 Patescibacteria group bacterium
AAAAGATGGAATATTTTTCGTAAGTCAATTTCCAAAAGTGGAAATTATTTCTCAAGATAATGGTAATTATATTAAAAGTAAATTATTCACTCTAAAGGAAAAAATTTTAGAAAAAATAAATTTAGCTTTTGGCCCGCCTGAAAATTTACTTTTAGGCGGCTTGCTTTTGGGTGAAAAATCTGCCCTCAGTGGCGAGCTAAAAGAAAAATTTATTAAAACTGGCACGATTCATATAGTTGCTCTTTCTGGTTATAATATTACTTTAATTTCTGGATATTTTATTTGGTTTTTTTCTCTCGTTTTTGTTTTTTTAAGATTTGTGGCGGCAAGTATAGACTTTGTTTTTTTTCAAAGGTCAGACCTTGGGAATTCAAAAAGGTCTGACCTTGGAAAAAAAACTGTGGCATTAAGCCAGAGCTCTATTCTTGCTTTGGGAATTTTTTCTATAATTCTTTTTGTTTTAATGACAGGAGCAAGTTCTACTGCAATTCGCGCTGGGATTATGGCAATTTTAGTTTTATTTGCCCAATTAATTGGGAGAAGTTATCATATTGCGCGAGCTTTAATTTTAGCGGGAGTAATTATGGTTTTTATAAATCCATTTATTTTAGTTTATGACATATCTTTTCAACTTTCTTTTATGGCGACGATTGCAATAATATTTTATGTTCCAAAAATTAAAAAATATTTTGTACGCATTCCGCAAATTCACCCAGTGGTTAATTTTCAAGATGTTGTTGCGAGTACTGTTGCCGCATACATTTTTGTTTTGCCTTTTATTTTATATAAAATGGGAATTTTTTCTGTATTTGGTATATTGGTTAATATTTTAATTCTTCCATTTATTCCGTTTACTACTATCTTAGGTTTTGTAACTATTTTAATAAGTTTTATTTCTCATAATTTGGCAATGCCTTTTGTATATTTAACTTCTTTATTTTTAAATTTTGAATTAAATATAATAAATTTTTTCGCTAATTTTTCTTTCGCCGCTTTCCCCATAAATAATTTTTCATTAGGGCTTACAGTTTTGATTTATTTATTTTTTACCCACTATCTTTTTGGCGAAGATATTAAAAACTTTTTAAAAAATATCGATGATTTTTAGCCGTAATTCTTTTTTGCCGCCGAATAGGGAGAGGTCAAAATTTGCTAATAAATTTACTGAATTTCCTTCTGATTGATCGGTAATTTCTTTTTGAAAAGATTCTGGATTATAGAAAAAAGAAATTGCTTTTATTTTTTTAATACTAAAATCAGATTTTGATATTGTATTTTTGTCGGAAAAAATAATTTCTAAATTTTTTAATTTTTTCAAAAAAGTATCTAATTTAATTTTTTACTTTTAGCTCAAGCAAGGACTGTCCTTGTAACCCCACAATTAATACCTTCACTATGGATAATGGAATTGAAAACAAAACTCATGAAAAATATGGTTTACCGACTTACTTCTGTGATCCGCATGCCCCTTGGCAAAAGCCATTAGTAGAGGCCAGTATTGGACTGTTGCGCCGGTGGTATATTAAAAAGGGTACAGATTTAGCTACTGTGTCTCAAAAAAAATATAAAAGGATGTTGCATTACCTGAATCATAAAAAAAGAAAATCTCTTGGTTACAAGAGTGCTTATGAGATGTCGTATGAAT
>JBBUBU010000042.1:0-10758 GCA_038058115.1 Patescibacteria group bacterium
TTTCTTTTTTTAAATCTTTTACTAAATTTGAAAAATTTTCTGTATAGCCAGAACCCCTAGACATTAAAAAATAAACAAAACGCCCAGCTTGTCTTTCGCCAATCCCGGGAAATTCTTTAAATATTTCTGTTAATTTTTCTATTGTATTTAGCATGATATTAGTACCATACTATGATATACTAAGATAATAATAAAGTAAATTATGAATAATACATCTAAATTTTTTGTGGTTGCGACACCGATTGGGAATTTAAAAGATATTACTTTGCGCGCCATTGAAACATTAAAAAATGTTGATTTAATATTGTGCGAAGATACTCGCCAGACAAAAAAACTTTTACAGGAATATAGTATTAACACTATGACTATGAGTTATCCATCAGATGATTTGGCTCGAGGTCCCAGCTTAACGCCACAATCAGGTAAGATTGAAAAAATTTTTGCTTTATTAAAAGAAGGAAAAAATTTAGCTTTAGTTACTGATGCGGGTACTCCTGGAATTTCTGACCCTGGGGTTTTATTAGTTTCAAAAATTAAAGAATACTTTAAGGAGGACAAGGTCGAACCTTGTCAACAAAGTGTTCAGGTGATTCCAATTCCGGGGCCATCAGCTTTGATTACAGCATTATCAGCTTCTGGTTTACCAATTCACGATTTTACTTTTCTTGGTTTTTTGCCACATAAAAAAGGAAGGGAAACTCTTTTTAAAGAAATTACTGAATCTGAAAGAACTATGGTTTTTTATGAGTCGCCGCATAGAATTTTAAAAACCTTAGAATCTTTACAAAAATTTTGTCCGGGTAAAAAAATTTGTATCGCTCGAGAACTTACTAAAATTTTCGAAGAATTTAAATCTGGTTCAGCGGAAGAACTTTTGAATTATTTTACTGAAAATACAGTTAAGCAAAAAGGGGAATTTACTGTAATCGTGTCTTTTTAGTAATTTATGATAAAATATATATTATGAGCGAAGAAAATAAAGAAGAAGAATTAAAGTTAAATAAAGACCTTACCTATATTGGGCGGACGACTTTTCGGGGCCAACATAAACTTTTTGGAATTAAGCGCAAAGATCGGCGTCAGCATGTTTATGTTCTTGGAAAGTCTGGAACAGGAAAATCGGTTTTGTTATCTAATATGATTATTCAAAATATCATAAATGGTGAAGGTGTTTGTGTTGTTGATCCGCACGGAGAATTGGTTGAAGGAATTCTTTCGGCGATTCCAGAAAATCGTATAAAAGATGTAATTTATTTTAATCCAGCCGACATAGATAATTTTATTGGTTTTAATGTTTTAGAATTAACAGATCCTAGATATAAACATTTGGTTGCTTCTGGTTTAATGGGAATTTTTACAAAAATTTGGGCTGGTGTTTGGAGTGCTCGAATGGAATATATTTTAAATAATTGTATTTTAGCATTATTGGATACACCCGATACAACTCTTTTGGGGATTCTTAGAATTTTGGTTGATAAAGAGTATCGTCAAAAAATTATTGGTAATTTAAAAGATCCGGTCATTAAAGCTTTTTGGATTCATGAATACGAAGAATGGCAAGATAAATTTAGAAATGAAGCAATTGCCCCAATTCAAAATAAAGTGGGACAATTCCTTTCTACATCTATTGTTCGAAATATAGTTGGGCAAGCAAAAAGTACTATAAATGTTTTTGACATAATGAATGAGGGTAAAATTTTTTTGGTAAATGTTTCTAAAGGAAGAATCGGTGAAGATAATTCTAGTTTATTGGGTGGAATGTTGATTACTAAAATTCAATTAGCAGCGATGGAAAGAGTGAGAATTCCAGAAGAAGAAAGAAAAGATTTTTATCTTTACGTTGACGAATTTCAAAATTTTGTCACTGATTCTTTTGCTAGTATTTTATCGGAAGCTAGAAAATATCGCTTAAATTTAACGGTTGCGCATCAATATACAGCTCAATTAGTTTTTGATAAAAGTTCTGCGGTTCGGGATGCAGTTTTTGGTAACGTTGGGACAATGATTGTTTTTCGCGTTGGAGCTGATGATGCTGATTTTCTGGAAAAAGAATTTGAGCCAGAATTTATGGTGCAAGATATTGTTAATTTACCCAATTATAAAATTTATTTGAAATTAATGATTGATGGAGTAACCTCTAGGCCTTTTTCTGCTAAAACAATTCTTCCAATAGCAAAGGTTAATCTTAAAATAAGAGACGAGGTTATAGAATCTTCTAGAAAACTTTATTGTAGATCTCGAGAAGTAGTTGAAGAAGAAATTAATAAGTGGTCTGGAGTAGTGAGTAATGATAACAAAAAAGGGGATAGTTACAGTGGCGGTGAAAAATTTGCGGCAATTTGCTCAAGTTGTAAAAAAGAAACAAGTATTCCCTTTAAACCAATTCCTGGACGCCCGGTGTATTGTTGGGATTGTATGGAAAAAATAAAATCTGGTGAAATAAAACCAATAAGGGGTGCAGTTAAGTCAATGGAATCAAGTAAAGAAAATTTTTTTCAGCCTTTAGCTGATTTGGGAATTGAATTTAAATCATCTATAATTTTACCCACAAAGGTACCTACAAAAGTTCAGCCTTTGCAAAATCGGGTTTTCGGGAAGTCTGACTTATCCGGTAATCCGGGAAGTCTGACTTATCCGAAAACTGAAACGGCGGGCAATTTTCGGCCACCTATAAAAACTAATCCTGGCTTAAAAGAAATTTTAGAAAAAACTTTAAATAAAATAAAAACTGTAGTTACACCTGTTGTACAAACTCCTATTGCTCAAATCCCTCTTATAAAAAAAATTGAACCAATTTCTTTAAATGCTTTAAAAAATGTAAATATAAATACAGTAGCGGGTACGATTTCAGTCCCAATTCCACCCTCGATATTTAAAGATAAATCTGCCACCACAGAAGAAATGAATAAATTAAAAAATTTAATTGCACAAAAAACTACAAGCGACAAAGCGGTAACGTCACAAAATATTACAGAAAAAATTCCACCCAAAGATATTAAATCTCCACAAGAATCTTCACCTACTAAAAAAATCAAAGAAGTCCCCGAAGATATTTTAAGAAAAATTTTAGAATAAAACAGTGGCGTTAAGCTCGTAGTTTGACTTTTAATTCAAATTTTGTTAATCTATTTTTAATAGATTATTTTTATAATTTATTAATATAGTTGTTTTGATTAATCCGTTTTTTTTCTTTATTTTTTTAATTCTAAAATATCAAAGAAAAGTAATGCGATATTGTCAAAATAATTTGGATTTCGTTTTCCCAAGGTACGACCTTTTTGAATTCTTAAGGTCGGACCTTTAGAAAACGAAACTAAGTAAAATTGTAATTAACAATAATTATGGCAAAAAAATCAGTTATAGCAAGATCTAAAAAGATTCCAAAATTTAGTACCCGAGCAAAAAATCGGTGTTTTCGTTGTGGCCGAGGAAGAGGTTTTATGAGAGATTTTGCTTTATGTAGGATTTGTTTTCGAGAATTTGCTAATCTTGGAATGTTGCCAGGAGTAAGAAAATCGAGTTGGTAGGGAGGACAAGGTACGACCTCGAACTCAAAGAGGTCGGACCTTGTCCACTAAAAATAATTTTTATGGATCAAATTTCAAACATGTTAATAATGATAAAAAATGGAAGCTCTGCAGGCAAAGAGTCTATTTCTTTTCCGTATTCAAAAATGAAAAATGAAATTGCTCTATGTTTAAAAAAAGAGGGATATGTTTCTGAAGTTTCTAAAAAAATAAAGAATGAAAAACCAGCCTTGGAAATAAAATTAATTTATCTTTCTACTGGGCTCGGAATAAGTAATAATAAAAATCCAAAAATTACAGAAGTTCAAAGAGTTTCTAAACAATCAAGAAGAGTTTATATTGGAGTTAAAGAAATTTTTCCAGTAAAAAACGGAAGAGGTATTTTGATTCTTTCAACCCCAAAAGGAATTTTATCAGGTAAGGAAGCACGGAAACAATTAGTTGGAGGCGAAGCATTATTTAAAATGTGGTAAGTTAATTGTGGGGGCCAAGGTACGACCTCGAACTCAAAGAGGTCGGACCTTGGCCACTAAATTTTATAAAGTTTATAACTTATATATGTCAAGAATAGGAAAAAAAGAAATAGTGATACCAGTAGGAATTACCGTTACCCAAAATGGTCCTAATTTTTCAGTTAAAGGTCCACTTGGGACACTTAATAAAATTTTTAGAGACGAAATAACTATCGTTATTTCTGGTGATAAAATTAATTTAAATCCCGTAAGAAATGATAAATTTTCAAAAGCTTTGTGGGGGACTTATGCTTCACATATTAATAATATGATTCAAGGCGTTCAAAAACCATATCAGAAAAAATTAATTTTAGAAGGAATTGGTTTTAAATCGGAAATTAAAAATAATGAATTTAATTTTGCTTTAGGGTTTTCACATCCAGTTATATTTAAAATACCAGCTGGAATTACAGCAACGGCTGAAAAAAATATTATTACCATGACTGGAATTGACAAAGAATTAGTTGGAAGTTTTGCGGCTTCAGTTCGTGCATTAAAAAAACCAGAACCATATAAAGGTAAAGGATTTCATTATGAAGGAGAAGTTATTAGAAGGAAACAAGGAAAGAAAACAACATAACTACGAGCTTAACGCCACCAAAAGTATATGAAAAAAAATATTAAAAAAGAAAAAAACAAAAAAGACAGAATTAAGCGAATTAAAGCAAAAATCAGAGCTAATATTTCTGGTACAAAAGAAATTCCAAGACTTTCTGTTTTTCGCTCGAATAAATTTATTTATGCTCAAATAATTGATGATACTGTTGGTAAAACTATAGTTCAGGCAAATGACAGTAAAATTACTACCGGTACCAAAAACGAAAGAGCTAAACAAATTGGTAAAAAATTAGCTGAAATAGCAAAAGAAAAGAAAATTAGTAAAGTTGTTTTTGACAGAAATGGCTTTAAGTATATTGGTCGTGTAAAATTATTAGCTGACGAAGTTCGTGTAGGAGGATTAATATTTTAATTATGGAAACTAAAGAAATTAAAAAAAATAGAAACGAGCGTTCATTTTCTAGAAAACCAGAGATAAGCGAATTTGAGCAAAAGATTGTAAATGTTCGTAGAGTAACTCGAGTTGCAACTGGAGGACGTAGATTTTCTTTTAGTGTTGCACTAATAGCAGGAAACAGAAAAGGTTCAATTGGTTTTGGTTTAGGAAAATCAATTGATACTTCTTTAGCAATTAATAAAGCTTTTAGGAATGCTAAGAAAAATATGCTTAAATTAAAATTGACAAAAACTTTATCAATTCCTACTGAAGTTTTAATTAAGTTTTCTAGTTCAAGGATTATGCTTCAGCCAAATAAGGGTCGTGGTTTAGTGGCTGGTTCTGTTGTGAGAGATATTCTTAAATTGGCGGGAATAAAAGATGTTACAGGAAAAATTGTATCAGGTAGTAAAAATAAATTAAATAATGCTAAAGCAGTCATCGCGGCACTTTCAAAGTTTATTTAGTTCCAACTTAATGTCCCAGAATAATTAATTAAAAAAATTTATGCAAATACACAATTTAAAAAGAGAACATAAGAATAAAAAAGATCGGATAATTGGTCGTGGTGGAAAACACGCTAAGACTTCTGGTCGTGGTGGAAAAGGTCAAACAGCTCGCGCCGGCAATAAGCGTCGTCCAGCATTTTTGGATATTATTAAAAAACTTCCTAAAAATCGAGGATATCGCTCTCAGTCTTTTGAAGTAAAACCAGTTATTGTTTCACTTGATGCTATATCTAAAATATACACAAAGGGTGGGGAAGTTAACCCAACCAATTTACTTGAAGCAAAAATAATTACAACAATAAAAGGTAGAATACCAAAAGTAAAAATTTTAAATGGAAAAAGCGCAGAAGCTTTTAATATAAAAATCAATGTTTCAAAATGCCTAGTTTCAAAAACCGCTCAAGAAAAAATTCTAAAAGCTGGTGGGAGCGTTAATTAACTTGAATTTCTTCTAAAATTATTCTGAGGTCATGGAAAAATTTAGAAACATCTTCTGGGCCACTTACTAGGAATCCAAGCATTCCAATTTGTAAAGCAGGATCTATGTCTTTTTCTTGTAAATCGCCGATTGAAATACAATTTTCAAATGGAATTTCTAATTTATTGGCAATAAATTTTAAAGCTTCTGGGTTTGGTTTTTTTAAACCAGTGTTTTCTTGGGTCATTATTACATCAAATAAATGATGTATCTCAAGAATATTTAATATTCTTTTAGCCATTTCATTGGTTTGATTAGTCATCACACTAAACTTGATTAGGGGATGTTTTTCTTTTATGGAGTGAAAATGGTTTTTAAGTTCATGGTCTAACTTAATATGATTTTCAGGGCAATAATATTTTTCTTTACCAACTTTATAATCATGAATATGAATTCCTAAAACTTCTCTAATGTCACTAGCTCCAGGACTAAGGTATTTTCCAGAATTTTTTAAATCTATTTTTATCTCTTCAACTACCTTAATTGCTTTTTCGCGTGCCTGATCTATTTCTTGCGGCCAATTTTCTTTTCCACTCATTAGGTCAGCCAAGGTCCAAGCTAAAGCCTTAAATGCTTCTTCCTTAAGTGTTTTCGAAGTATATAAAGTATTATCCAAATCGCAGATAAAAGCGATCTTTTCCCCATTTTTTAATTTTTCTTTTAATTTTAATAACATAATATAGTATTTTATTTTTTTTTATTTTTAATATACAATAATTTTTTAACTTCACGATCAAAATCAGAAATATAATTTTTATCTTGAATCTTGTTAAATTTTTTGTATTCGTTCAAGGCCAAACTTTCCGCAACTTCATGACTTATTTTACCAGCGTTTTCTAAAATTTCTTGCTCATTGAACTTTAAAAAGGCATCTAATTTTTCTACCCAGTCCTTCATATACATCACAATTCCTTTTTTTGCTTGCATTTCAGCATAATCAAGATACATAGTTTGAATTCTATTCAAATAGTCAAGCTCTTTTTCGTTTAAATAATTCTTAGCGATAACAACATCGATTTCTCGTATAGCACCCTTGGGACTATTTTTCCAAACAGTAAGCCCCATATTTATTTTAGCACCATCCACCCTTTCGCTTATTATTTCCGCAGCGGTTTTACCAGTAATAGCAAAATGTAATTTATTTTGAACTGTCGCAAAAAATAGTTTTGTGATTTCTTTATTTGGATTATAGTCAGCACTACACTGAGCATATATATCAGTTACTTTTTGATACATACGTCTTTCACTAGAACGGATATTTCTTATTCGCGCCAACTGCTCTTCAAAATAATCTTGACCAAAAATATAGTTAGGATTTTTTAACCGTTCGTCATCCATAGTAAAACCTTTAATAATATACTCCTTCAATCTTTCAGTAGCCCAAATTCGAAATTGCATTGCTTGTGTACTATTTACCCGATAACCAACAGAAAGTATGGCATCTAAATTATAAAATTTTACGGATTGATTTTGTATTTTTCCTGTCATGGCTCCATGAATAGTGGTATGTTCCAAAATGGAACTAACCACTTTTTCATCCAATTCTCCGCTTTCAAAAATATTCTTTAAATGCTTGGTAATAGCCGGCCTTTGCACGCCAAAAAGAAGAGCTATCTTTTCCTGCGTCAGCCATATGTTTTCATCGTGTAAAAAAATCTCTACTTTTACTTTACCGTTTGGTGTCGTATAAAGTAATAATTCAGTAAAACCATTGTCACTTGGAATAATTTTTTTATTTTTCTTGGACATAGAGGCGTGGGTGGGAATCGAACCCGCGTATAAGAGTTTTGCAGACTCTTGCCTTACCACTTGGCTACCACGCCTTACTTTATAATAAGAAACCTTACTGGCTTCTACCTTTTAGCTATAAAAACCTATCTAATTTGCCCCTAACCTCTGCCCCTTGGCTACCACGCCTTAATAGGTCTATTTTAGCACACTTTGAGGTGATTTACTTTTTAATTTCCACTCTTCAATTTTTTTGTGATTTCCGGAGAGGAGGACTTTTGGAACTTTGTAATTTTTTCCATTATATTTAAAAATTTCTGGGCGAGTGTAAACTTCACTTGAAGAAATTCTATTCTCTTCGAGTGAATCGTATTTACCCAAAACATTTGGTATTTGACGCGAAATACAATCTATTAAAACCATTGCTGGTAATTCTCCACCAGTTAAAACATAATCTCCAATTGAAATTTCATCTACGTCCCAGCTTAACGCCCCAGATATTCCAAATTCAGGGAAACTTTTTATTATTTTTTTTACTCGCGCATCAATTCCTTCGTAGCGACCAGAAATTAAAATTATATCGGAATATTTTTGAGATATTTTTTTCGCATAAGTAGTGTCAAATTTTTTACCACTTGGGGAAAAAATAATAACTTTAATTTTTTTATTTTTTATGTTGACTAAATTTTTTGATTTTGGAAGAATTTTTTTTTTAATTGCTTCTACAGTTTTGATAATTGGTTCAAGTTTTAAAATCATTCCAGGACCGCCCCCGTAAGGCTTATCGTCAACTGGTTTGTAATTGTTGTCTGTTTTAGGTAAAAAATCTCTTGGGTTGTAAAATTCAACTGCAATTAATTTATTTTCTATCGCTCGCCCAATAATAGATTCTTTTAAATAAGAATCAAAACTTTCGGGAAAAATTGTAATAATGTGAAAATTCATTTTAATTAATCAAAATACTCTGGTGTGTTAATGGACATCCAATCAAAAAATTCTCGTGCTAATACCTTGCTTGCGACCAATTCACTTCTATAAGAAGGCCCAGATTCAAGTAAAATAACAAAAGCATATTTTGGTTTTTCGGATGGGAAAAAACCAACAACCCAAGAATTTATTCTCTCATTTAAAAAACCTAATTGAGCAGTTCCAGTTTTAGCTGATATTTTTACATAGGGTACATTGAGCATATACCCGGTACCATTTAATACAACCTCTCTCATTCCTTCTTGGACTATTTTAAAATGTTCTTTTTTTAAATCTAAATTAGTTCCAAGGTCAGATTTTTCTGTGGCGTTAAGCTCGTAGTTTGAATTCTTAAGGTCTGACCTTGGAACTAATTCAGGACTGTTTAAAAGAAAATGTGGATTAACTAATTTCCCATTATTTGCAATTGCGGCAATTACTCGCGCAATTTCAAGTGGGGTAATTTGAAATCCATATTGTCCAATTGCAGTATGGTAAGTGTCTCCAATTCTCCAAGGACCATTTCCAGCATTTTTTAATTTCCATTCTGGCCCTGGAATAATACCACTTTTTATGCCCGGTAAGTCAATTTCAATTTTTTCTCCAATTCCAAAAAGTCTAGCATATTTTTTAATATTTTCAATTCCCAAACCTTTTTGTTCTTTATATCCTCCACCGATCATATAAAAATAAGTATTGGAAGAAAATGCCAATGCTTTTCTCATGTCTATCCAACCATGAGCTTTCCAATCTTTAAAAATTGTTTCTTTGCCTGGGAAATATGGGTTAGGGATTGAAATTGAACCAGTTGATAATATTTTTTTATTTGGATCAATTAAATTTTCATTTAAAGCAGCCATAGCTAATATTGGTTTAATGATTGAGCCAGGTGTATAAAGTCCAGAAATATTTCTATTTAAAAAAAAATTTCTTTTGTCAGTTAAATAATTGTTAATAATTTTTTTATCTTGCCCCAAAGAAAGAATTTCAGAATTATACTCTGGAAAACTAGTAGAAGTTATTATTTCTCCATTATTAATGTCTAATAATATTCCAGAGCCACCCCTAAAAGATCTTTTTTCTGCAGCATTTTTTAATAAAGAAAATAATGCACCCTGAATACGAGAATCAATAGTTGTTATTAAATCTTCTCCTCGCTGCGGATCTTCTATGATATTTTCTGTATATACTTTACCCAATGCGTCAATTTCTAATATTTTTGAACCATTTTTTCCTTCAATTAAATTATCATATGTTTTTTCTAAACCATCTATGCCAATAAAATTATTTTGGTAATAAAATCCTGAATTATCTTTTTCCGGATAAGTTACATAACCTAAAATATGCGAAAAGCCTGGGGATAAATAGCTACGAATTGGAATGCTGGTGTTATCGCTTACGCTCTCATCATTTTTTTTATTCCAAACTAATTCTTTTTTATTTCGGTCATAAATTATCCCTCGATCAGCAAAGACCAATACTTTTTTTAAGGTATTATTTTGACTTCTATTAAAAAATATTTGACCTTTTCCTATTTGTAAAATTTGAAGTTGAAAAGAAAATATTGCAATGATTATAAAGAAAAAAAATCCCAGAAGAATTATTGTTTTTTTTGAAATTGATTTTTCTATTTTTCCTTCAAATTGTTGCTGGTCAAAATTTTGTAAATTTTCTGAATCAAGAAAAATTTCATCTGGCTCTATAAAAAAATTATCTCTGTTTTTCATATGCGCTTTTAATTATAAAAATCTAGATATCTTTTCTTAATTTAAAAGCTTGGCGTGCTAACAATAACATTACTATAAAAACAACTAAACTAACCCATGATGGCACCACAAAACCTTGAATTACTACCTCCCAACCAAAAATAAACCTTAATAAATGCGCCAAAGCAATTAAGTCAAATAATATTTCTAATGTTAATAAATATTTTTTTATATTCATATTTTTTATATTATAATAAACTTTTTTAATTAATATTTTTTTTATATAATATATACATATATTATATATCAATAGTATAAAAATATCAAATTTTACTAAG
>JBBUBU010000043.1:0-2870 GCA_038058115.1 Patescibacteria group bacterium
ATTAGAATTGTAATTGATTTAAAAAATGGCGCATATCCAGAAAAAGTTTTAAATTTTATTTATAAAAATACTCAACTGGAATCAAATTTCAATTTTAATATTGTTGCTTTGGTGGATGGAGTGCCTCAAACTCTTTCTCTAAAATCTTTATTGTCTAATTTTATTCTCCATAGAAAAGAAGTTGTTGAAAGAAGGTCAAAATATGATTTACGTAAAGCCGAAGAAAGAGAGCATATTCTTTTGGGTTTGAAAAAAGCTTTAGATTTAATTGATAAAATCATAAAAACTATTCGCGCCTCGAAAGATTCTAAAATTGCAAAATTTAATTTAATGAAAGAGTTTAAATTTTCTGATTTGCAAGCAACGGCTATTTTGGAAATGAAATTAGCAAAATTAGCAGGCCTTGAAAGACAAGCAATTGAAGACGAATTATTGGGAAAACAAAATTTTATAAAAGAAATGAAAGAACTTTTAGCGAGTCCAAAAAAAATGCTGAAAGTTATTTCAGATGAATTAAAAGAAATTAATGAAAAATATTCAGATGAACGCAAAACAAAAGTTATTAAAGGTGGAGTAAAAGAAATTTCAGATGAGGATGTGATACCCGACAAAGAAACTATGTTGGTTTTTACCGAAGGTGGTTATGTTAAAAGAACCGATCCAGGAGAATATCGCTCACAAAAAAGAGGCGGAGTTGGAGTAGTAGACCTAGAAACAAAAAATGAGGATTTTATTAGTATACTTTTGTCTAGTTCGACTCACGATGATTTACTTTTCTTCACTAATTTTGGAAAAGTTTATCAAATAAAAATGTACGACATACCTGAAGGCCGCAGAGCAACAAAAGGAAAATCAATTATGAATTTTTTGTCGCTTTCAGGTGAAGAAAAAGTAACTTCCATACTTCCATTAAAAAAAGAAGATAAGAAAAATTCTTTTTCTCTTATGTTAATAACCGCAAACGGTTCAGTGAAAAAAATGTCTGGTGAAAACTTTAAAGATGTTCGCCGAAGTGGAATTATCGCAATTAAATTAGATAAAGGCGACCAATTAGTTTCAGCATTACTAATAGATAAACTAGATGAAATAATTTTAGCGACAACTTTTGGCCAAGCAATTCGTTTTAAAGAATCAAATATTAGAGAAATGGGAAGAACTGCTGGTGGAGTTCGTGGTATTAAACTAAAAAAGGGTGATATAGTTATTGGAGTGAATGTTATAAAAAAATCTACAAAAGACATTAAAGAAGCTAGTTTCTTAATAATGAGCGAAAATGGTTTTGGTAAAAAAACTTTATTAAAAGAATATAAAGTGCAAGCGCGTGGTGGCTCTGGTATTAAAACTGCAAAAGTAACAAGTAAAACTGGAAAATTAATCGTGGCAAAAGTCTTAACTGGAGAGGAAGAAGAAATCGTGGCAATGTCTAAAAAAGGCCAAGTTATTAGAACAACACTAAGTAGTGTTTCCCTCTCCGGCCGTCAAACCCAAGGCGTAAAAATAATGCGCCTCTACGAAGGCGACACCATCGCCTCCGCGGTTTGTGTGTAGAAAATTAATTATACCACTATTTTTGCCATTAAGCAGCTATCGCTGCTTAATGGCAAAAATAATAAAAATAACGATAGATTTAAGAACAAATTTCAATTACTTTATATCTTTTTCTATATCCCGTACCTCAATATTATATTTCTTATTTTTAAAGAATTTTGAAACAACGCCATTGATAACCCAAGTCATTATCATCAGCAAAGAAAAATAGATTAACCCTATGTATGTGAACTGCGGCAAAGTATCTTTGCCAAGATAACCTAAAATTCCCGAGACAACACCAATTGTTGTAATAAGTTGCAAAGACGAGATAGTATTTTTTGTACTCTTTGCTTGAAGCTCGGAAAAAATTTCAATAGCAGAAGTAAGATAATTTTTAGTCATTCCCCAAAGGTGTTTTACGTATTCGTGAGTGTCCAATAATGTCTCGAACTTAAACTGAAAAAGTGGCTGTAAATAGTCATCAATTTTTTCTACATCCGTAATTTTCTGTCGAGTTTTTACATAGGCAGGCATTTGATCTATTCTTGCCCCGATTAAGTTAATCGTCTTTTGATAAACAGATAATTCATTTCTTAACGCGTCTACTTCGCTTCCTTTTATTTCACCTCGTTCTTTGATGATTTTAATTTTTTCCCACAATATTCTATGAATAGCTAAATATCTATGAAGCTGAGATTTGAACTCTCTAAAAAATATTTGTGACTCAATTATTCCTCTAACTAATTTCTCATCAGTCAGATTATTTATCAAGATTATTCCTGAAGCACGATATACTTCTATATTTTTAGTGGTTAAAATAGAATAAATATCTTCAGAAAAATCTTTAAAAATCTTTTCAGTTTCTTCTTTTGTGGCATCTGTAACAGTAACAATGTATGGCAGAATTGTTTTGATATGTGCTAATTCTTTTGGAACGGGTGCACCCTTGCTGAAAATTAAAGAAAGCGCTTTTGAAAGTTTTTTATCATAATAATCTTTGATTACCTCAAAATCCTCTTTTAGTGACCGAAAATCTTTTTCTAAAATAATTAAGCCATCCTCGTATATTCGGTAACTAATTTCTTTATCAGTTTTTACAAGTATGTATTCCAATGGCCCGCTTTCTCTACTCACACTATTAATAGACAAAGAACCACGGGCCTCATCAAGTTTTTCTTTTGGAAAATCTAAATTGGACTTTCCGCGATTAAGAAAATCCCAAATTTCCGTTAGATGCAGTGTGGTTCTTTGAAACCATCCACCAATATATATTTTCTGTATTGTCATAAAATGACTTTCTAGAACCAATCGATTACACTAATAACATTACATTGTCGAAT
>JBBUBU010000044.1:0-1099 GCA_038058115.1 Patescibacteria group bacterium
TTACGCACTGGTGCGTAAGTCCGACTTCCGCACTGGAATTAAAAGTACTACAAAATTCTTCCAAAGAAAGCTCTGCAATCCCACTTTTATTTCCATAAGCAACATGAATTTCTTCTCCCGAAACTGAGCTAGTTGGAAAAACAGTACCAATTTCAAAAATCTTAACTTGCTCCATGTCCAAAAGAGCAGCATTATTTTTATTTAATTTCATGGACTCTTTAAGCCCATCGGTTAAATTAGTTCTTAAAAACTTTTTATCCGAGGCACTTTCAAGTATTTCAACCTTCCCAGAATTACAAAAAACATAAGTCATTACTTCAGAATAACCTTCGGCTAATAATTTATTTCGAGTGACACAAATTTTTTGATAAATTTCATTTTTTTTAGACTTAAAATTAATTTTTGGGATTTTGGGTTTTACTTTATCATAACCCAAAATTCTACCAATTTCTTCTGCCATATCTTCTTCAATAGTTAAGTCTAAACGCATTAATGGAATTATTATTTTAAATTCCCCTATCTTAATTTTAGAATACTGGTACTTGTATTGCTTTAAAATTTTTTCTATTTTCGAATCTGACAAAGTAATACCCAAAATTTTAGAAATCTTATCGGTGTGAAAAGAAAGTTTGCGCAACTCTTGCTTCTTAGGATAAATATCTACCACCTCTTCAAAAATAGTTTCTGGGCAACTACAATTTTCTTTAATCAAACTAGAAATTTCTTTCATTGCAAGATCGCCAAGTTCTGGTGACAAATTATTTTCAAAACGTTTAACCGCTTCGGTAAAAATACCTATACTCCTAGCCGTTTTACGAATGCTAGTTGCATCAAAGTTTGCTACTTCTATTATTATATTCTTTGTATTTTTATCTATCTCGGCTTTTTTACCACCCTTAATACCAGCAATCGCTAATGGATTAACCGAATCAGCGATTATTAAATTATTTGAATTTAAAATTATTTCTTTACCATCTAAAGTGGTTATTCTCTCCCCTTGCCCCGCATCTCGAATTATTAACTTGGAGGTTGAACCTCCAAAACTTGGAGGTTCAACCTCCAAGTTGGTAATTTTGTCTAGGTCAAAACAATGGATAGG
>JBBUBU010000045.1:0-3846 GCA_038058115.1 Patescibacteria group bacterium
ATCAGATAATTTTCCAGTTTCTTCGCCAACTTGAATCATTTTTGAAACTATAACGGGATATAAAAATTCATTTTCAACAAATACCTTAGAAAAAGGGGACCCTTTTTCTATTTCTTTTTTTGCTTCATCTAAAGTTTTTTTATAATAAACATTTTGTACAACATCAGTAGTTATTTCTACAGCCTTGATTATAGAAATACCAGCTAATAAAAGTGAAGACATTGTTCGAGTAATACGTGCAATATTTATTTTTCTTGCCAAATCCCCAATAATTGGAGTTTTTATAATTACCCAATCAACATATTTTTGCATAAAATTAGCTCGTAAAAAATTAATTAAAATAAATATTCCGATTATTATTTCTATAATTACTGCAAGTAAATTATTACTTAAATATTCACCGAGCCAAATAATAAAACGAGTAGCAAGCGGTAATTCAACGGAAAGTTCTTTAAAAATACCGGCGAAGGTTGGCACCACAAAAGAAATCATTAAAATACCAACTAAAAGCATTATTGACACAATAATTCCAGGATACATTAATGCACCCTGTATTTTTTTAGTCAAGGAATTTGATTTTTCTAAAATTAAACTTATTTCATTTAAAGAATTTGCTAAATTTCCTGATTCTTCGCCCGCACGAGTCATTGATACGAATAATTTAGAAAAAGTTTTCGGGAATTTTGCAAGCCCAGAAGAAAGCGGTATTCCCGAATTAATTTCAGAATTTAAAGATGTTAATACTTTATTTAAATAAGATTCTTTTTTTGTTTGTTTTTCTAAAACCGATAATGCTCTGGAAAGAGAAAGTCCAGCCCGAAGCATATTACTTAAATTTTTAGCGAACATAATTAATTCTTTTGTATTTATTTTTTCAAAAAAATTTAAGGCTTCTAAATTAATTGGAAATTTATTTACTTCTTCAATATGGAATGGGGTATCGCCACGGTATTTTAATTCCTTTATTGCCAAAAAACGATCTGGGGCTTCTATTACCCCTTTTGATAATTCACCTTCTTTATTTTTTGATTTATAAGAAAAAAGCATGGATTGTAGAATAATATTTTTATATATCTATTATTATATCAAAATAAATTAAATATTAAAAACAAAAACGTACAATATGATGTAAGTCAGACTTACATCATTTGCTCACTATTCCGAAACAACGCGAAATACTTCTTCAAGGGTGGTTACGCCAGAAGCGGCTTTTAAAATTCCATCTTCTAGGATTGTTAACATACCTTCTTTTTTGGCTTGTCTTTCTATTTCATCTTGTAAGCCACCCTCAGTAATTATTTTTCTAATACTTTCAGTAACTTTTAATACTTCGTGGATACCGACTCTATTAGAATAACCATCTTCTGAATCATTACTTTTTACTGGATTATAAAAAGGAATTTCTTTCCAGACACTTTTCCGGTCTACAATTTTTGCTTCTTTCAAAATAAGAAGCATTTTATCTAAATCAACTAGTTTGCCTAAATTTTTTATTTGATCTTCTGATAAAAAATATTTTTTCTTTTCAGAAGTAAGTTTACGCACTAATCTTTGTGAAATTATTGTTTTAACGGTAGAAATTATCAAAAAATTTTCTACTCCCATATCTAGTAATCTTGGAATTGCTCCAGCGGCGGAATTGGTGTGAATTGTTGAAAGCACTAAATGGCCCGTCAAAGAAGCGTTAATTGCTAATTCAGCTGTTTCATTGTCGCGTATTTCACCCACCATTAATATGTCTGGGTCTTGACGCAAGAGAGATCGTAAGCCATTAGCAAAAGTTAATCCTATTTCTGGCTTTACTTGTGTTTGATTTATTCGTGGTATTTGGTATTCAATTGGATCTTCTACGGTAGAAATATTAACTTCTGGTTTATTTAACATTTCAAGCATTGTATAAAGAGTAGTTGTTTTACCTGATCCAGTTGGTCCAGTTGCTAAAATTAATCCTATTTTTTGTTTTAAAGCATTGTGTATACATTCTAAACCGTACCCGTGAAAACCTAAAGTTTCCAAAGAAAATCCATGCATACTTTCTTTTAAAACTCTAATAACTATTTTTTCGCCATAAAAAATTGGCAGAATTGAAACTCTAAAAGAAATTTTTTCACCACTTTGTTCTATTTTAAATTGACCGTCTTGAGGTAATCTTTTTTCATCCAGTTTTAAATTAGATAATACTTTTATGCGTGCAGTAATACCCGGAGCAATATTTTTATTTAAACTCATTACATTATGCAATAAACCATCAACTCTGTAACGAATAACTAAATCATCTTCACCGGGTTCTATGTGGATATCTGAAGCATTTTGTAAAATAGCATGAAAAATTAAAGAATCAACTATTTTAATTATTGGCAAATCTGCCGCCATTATTTTTAATTCTTTTTCTGAAATTTGTGGGTTTGAGCCGGGACTTTCGTTTCCGTGAATAATATTTAAAGCAGCAGATTCTTTTTGAATAATATTAGAAAACTCAGCTTGCAGATTTTTTCTATATTGAATTAATGCCCACTTTATTGAATCAACGCTAGTTAATCTAGGCAATATTTTTAAACCCGATGTTTTTTTAATAAAATCAATAACTGGTAAATTATTTACATCAAGCATTGCAACCTCCAGCTCGTTGTCTGTTTTTTTATAAGCAATTATGTTGTAATTACGGGCAATTTGCTCAGGAATTAAAGAAAGTACTGAAAAATCAATTTTTTGATTAACTAAATCAACATATGGTATGCCCAAAACAAAAGATTCTGCGCGAGCCAAATCGTTTTCTGATATTTTTCCCTCTGACAATAGAATATCTTTTAAACTTTGGTTTTTCTTAAAATCTGTAGTGTTAGGCGTGTTTAATTTTTCTTCCACTGCTTCAAGATCAGACTTTGAAATAAGCCCGGCGTCCAAAATAAATTTTTTTAATTTTTCTTCATTAATTTGCATTTTAAATTAATAATGCATATTTAATTTTCTATCCAATCGAATCGAGGTCTCTTGGGTGGTTTATCAGGAGTAGAAGTACCAGGAGTAGAAGTAGGATCAGGAGTAGAAGTACCAGAAGGAGGAGAAGTTTTACATGTTGCATTGTTTTCGTCTATACATTTTGCAGTCACTATCACTCCTCCACTTGTAAGATCTTTAGAGCTATCACTACTATTATAGAGACCAAAAGTTATTGGTGTACCCATTGTTAAGTTGTATTTAGTAGCTATTGTTTTATTCGTAACTGATATATTTCCAACCCCAGAATCAACAACGTAATCTGGATATGTATTATCATTAGGATAATAATTAGTGGTAACCTCAGACGTACTTATTGAGGTTGCATTTACAATAGACCAAGTTATGACCGGGGTACAAGTAGTGTCATCAATTTTAATTTCACATTTTCCAGACAATTCGCCATACATTTGGCCTGTTGATGATGTTATGAATGTAGAAGTAACCTCATCATCGACTGTGCCCGGGCTCTCTAACGTAGGATTGCACTCTGAATAATTCATAAGATCACTGGGAGGATCTAGATGAACCCAACCAATAACATTATCACCCCAAGCACAACCAATAACCCTACCATTAGAAACAATAGTTCCATAAGTCACTGCAGGGTTACTGATGTTTGTAGAAGAAAAACTAATCCAACCATCACCACCACCAGGAGGATCAGAAGCTTTTTTAAAAGAAGTAGCTCGTGCCCAACCCGTTATTATGCCTTTATTGATATCGTTTCCTGTGCTTGGATTTATTTTTGCAATGTTTCCACCATATGGAGGGTTACCAGTTTCACTTCTGTCAAAACTAATCCAACCAACGCTACTCCATGCATTACCGGAAAAGTTTCACGCACTG
>JBBUBU010000046.1:0-1881 GCA_038058115.1 Patescibacteria group bacterium
TTATATAAATCTTTAATGGTTTCTGAAAAAGATTTTTTAGTACTTTTGTGTAAGTTGGAAATAGCAATTCTGGAAGCCAAAATACCATAATCAGGGTGTTTGGTCGCCATTGAAGCTGCAATTTCTGAAGCTAAAACATCCAAAGCGGCAGTAGATACTCCATCATAAATTCCTTCAATTGTTTTCTTCGCAACATCAACATAAGAAACAAAATTAGAATCAAGACCATAACACAATTTCTTAATTCTTGCAGTAACCTTATCAAATTTTATCGACTCCTGTCGCCCATCTCTTTTTATTACATACATAGTATTTTTAAAAAGTTAATTAATAATTATAATTATGTCTAAAATTCTACCTAACTTTAAATCTTCTCCCGCTGCTTCTCTAGTAAAGTAATTTTACCATAATAAAAAATAAAATAACAATATTGACATAAAATAAAAAATATTAATTAATATTTTTTATTTATTTGGTTAAAAATTTAAAAAATAGTATAATAAAATTATACTAAATAAAATGTTAATTGAACGATCAAATAAAAATCCGATATTGAAACCAAAGAAAAGTCAGACTTGGGAAGCAGTGGCGGTTTTTAATGGTTGTCCGGTAAAAAAAGGTAATAAAATTTATCTTTTATATCGGGCTCTTTCTTTGCCTCATTATCATGCAAATGCTGAAACAAAACTTATGGTTTCTAATATTGGTGTTGCCGAAAGTAAAGATGGAATTAATTTTTCAAATCGTGAACCAATTATTGTTCCAGAACTTCCTTGGGAAAAATTTGGTTGTGAAGATCCGCGAGTAACAAAATTTGGCAATAAATATTTTATTTTTTATACTGCTATTTCTGTTTGGCCACCTCGGGCTGAGGGGATTAGGGTTGGATTGGCTATTAGTAAAAATTTAAAAAGTATTCAGGAAAAACACTTAGTTACTCCATTTAATGCTAAAGCAATGGCATTATTTCCTGAAAAAATAAATGGGAAAATATATGCTATTTTAACTGTTAATACTGATTTGCCACCTTCCAAAATTTGTTTAGCAACCTTTAACAAAGAGAGCGACATTTGGTCTGAAGCAAAATGGAAAAAATGGTATCAAAATTTTGAAAAAAATGTTTTAACTTTGGAAAAACATCAAGGGGAGCAAATAGAAGTTGGCTCCCCACCGATTAAAACAAAATATGGTTGGCTTTTATTTTATGCGAATATAAAAAATTATTTTTCACAAAAACCAATTTTTGCGATTGAAGCAGTTTTGCTTGATTTAAAAGATCCTTTTAAAATAATTGGTAGAACCAAAAATCCACTTTTAACTCCAGAAGAATATTATGAAAAAATTGGCCTTGTACCAGATGTGATTTTTCCATCTGGCGCGATTTTGAAAAAAAATTCTATTGATCTTTATTATGGAGCAACTGATATGACTTGCTGTTTGGCTACTATAAATTCTTCTCTTTTTTTTAAAAAATTATTAGATAATAAAAAAAATATTAATTTAATAAGAGCAAAAGAAAACCCCATAATTTCTCCTATTAAAGAAAATGTTTGGGAAAGTAAAGCTACCCTTAATCCAGCCGCAATTTATTTAAATGATAAAGTTCATATTATTTATCGGGCCCAAGCCGAAGATAATACTTCTGTTTTTGGTTATGCTCAATCATTCAATGGGATAAGTATTGATTATAGATCCTCACAACCAATTTATGTTGCGCGAGAATCTTTTGAAAAAAAACTTACGCCTGGAGGAAATTCAGGCGTAGAAGATCCGCGTATTACTAAAATTGGTAATAAAATTTATATGTTGTATACCGCTTTTGATGGAAAAAATCCACCCCGAATTGCTTTAACTTGGATTAAAGAAAAAGATTTTTTAAAT
>JBBUBU010000047.1:0-4453 GCA_038058115.1 Patescibacteria group bacterium
ATCCGCTCGGGTGCGGCGGAAGGAGGGGGTTGGGGGGAGGAATTCCGCCGCACCCGAGCGTTTCGCCAGAGCGAAGCGGAGGCAACAGATTCCATCAGAAATTTTTCAGGAAATGGTTTCGAGCCGTACAGTAAAGATACACCATTGAGGAAATTGCAAGTTTTGAAGGTTCGCCTCGCTTCGCTCGGCGGAGCCCTCTTGCTTGCAATTTCCTTTCTGGTGCCCTCGGTAGGAATCGAACCTACATCGAAGCCTTAGAAGAGCTCTGTTCTATCCATTGAACTACGAGGGCATTGATATATAACATAATATAACCTTAACTTATCTTTTCTTTATTTAATTAACCCAAATGGGCATGATCATTATAAACAAATAAACGCCAGATCATCCCCTCTTTAGTTCTAACATATTTTATGGCAGAAATGCTAGTATTTTCTATTTTAATTTTATTTTTAAAATTTCTAAATATTTCAGAAGTTAAAAAATCGCCAATCAATATTCGCGCCAAAAGCGCTTGTAAAAAAAATCCATGAGTTACAACTACAATAATTTTTTCTTTTTTATCCTTTAAAAAATCCAAAGCTTCATCCACTCTTTTAATAAAATCATCATAACTTTCTCCATCTTCTGATTTATAACCTGGCACATGTGAATCTTTATCCCATTTTTCCCATCTCTCAATTAATTCTTGATTAATTTCTTGATCAATACTAGTTTTTGGTGACGTTAAGCTAGGACTTTCAAATAACCAGCTTGGCTTTATTCTTTCTTTAAATAAATCAGAATATTCAACTTTCTTATTAGCTACTTCAGAAATTATTTCCGCTGTTTCTCTCACTCGATGAATTGGACTAGAAAGTAATAAATCAAAATTAATTTTTGCAATTCTGCCAGCTATCAATTTTGATTGTTGTATCCCCTCTTCAAGTAAACAAGAATTTGGTAACTTAAAATGCCTTAAGCCGCTTCCTTCGCTTTTTCCATGCCTAACAAAATATACAGTTTTTTCTGAGACTTCGTTCATGTTTTTATTTCCAGGTTTCCAAGGTCAGACCTTTGGGACTTCTTTAAGGTCTGACCTTGGAGCTAAATTTAGTTTATAAACTCCCTTCCGCTCATATATTTTCTTAAAACTTCTGGAATTTTTATTGAGCCATCGGCTTGTTGAAAATTTTCTACAAGAGAAACTAAAATTCTAGGAGTCGCGATGGCGGTACAATTTAAAGAATGGGCATAATGCATTTTCCCTTCTGCGTCCCGATAGCGAATATTCAAGCGTCGAGTTTGAAAATCATGAAAATAAGAAGCGGAACTAATTTCCCGATATTTATTTTCTTTAGGAACCCAAAGTTCAACATCATATTTTTTAACTTGTGGAAAACCTAAATCTCCGCCACAATTTATTACAGTACGATACGGAAGCTCAAGTGATTCAATAAATTCTTCAGCATTTCTATTTATTTCTTCGTGCAACTTAACAGAAGTTTCGTGATTTGCCTCGCATAAAATTAATTGTTCTACTTTATAAAATTCATGAACCCGAATTAACCCCTTCACATCTTTGCCATGACTTCCAGCCTCCCGACGAAAACACTGAGACCAACCTAAATATTTTATTGGTAAAGAATTTTGATTTAAAATTTCTCCTGCATGTATTCCCATCATCGGAACTTCCGCAGTGCCAGCTAAATATTCGCCATCTTGAGTTTTATATAAATCCTCTTCCCCTTGCGGTAAATATCCAGTTCCCATAAAATATACGGGCCGATCAATAACTGGCGGCATAATTAAATTAAAATTTTTAGCACCAAAAAAATCAAAAGCGTAATTCAAAATTGCAAAAGATAAACGCACTCCATCTCCAGTTAAAAAATATCCACGAAAACCATGCACCTTAGTGCCTCTTTCAAAATCAACCATTTTTAATGCATTCATTATTTCAATATGATCTTTGGGCTCAAAAGTAAAAACTGGTTTAACTCCCCAATTTTTTATTTCCTGATTATCTTCATCTGATTTACCATCGGGTACTGAAATATCTGGAATATTTGGAACCTGCAACATTAAAGACTGCCATTGGATAATTGTTTCTTTTAATTTTTCTTCTAAATTTTTTAAATCCTCTTTTACTAAACGCATTTCCTCAATTAATTGAGTTCTAGAACCTGGATCTTGGTCACGAGAAATTTCATCAGAAAATCGATTTTGTTCGGCTCGGATTTTTTCAACTTCTTTTAAAATTTCTAAACGCTGATCATCTAAACCAATAAGCTTATCTAAATCAAGATCAATATTTTTTTTCTGCGCCCCAGCCTTAATTACATCTTTATTCTCTTTTATAAATTTTATATCTAGCATGTTTTGTATTATACTATACTAATGGGTGAATTACAAAATTTTTCACAGGTGTAAGTTTTAAAAACCACGCATAATTTTCTGCTGAAAATTTGCTATGCTCGGCCCGTCGGCCTGTGCAATGCTTTTTAAAACTTACACCTGTGAAAAATTTTGTAATTCACAGTAATAACATGCAAAAAATAAAAAAATTACCAAAAGAAAAGTGGCCAAAAAGTTTACTAGAATTACCTCAAGTGCCTGAAGATCTTTGGATTTTAGGAGAATTGCCGCCAGAAAATTCTGTTTATTTGTGCGTGGTTGGATCTCGCAGATTCACTTCTTATGGAAAAGAAGTTTGTGAAAAAATAATTACTGGATTAAAAGGATATCCAATTGTCATTGTTTCTGGTTTTGCAATGGGCATAGATACAATTGCCCACAAAAAAGCAATTCAAATGAATTTAAGAACTATGGTTTTTCCAGGGTCTGGACTTTCGAAAGAAGTTTTATATCCAAATATAAATCTACATTTAGTAGAACCAATACTTGAAGCTGGCGGCTGTTTTGTTTCTGAATTTGAACCAAGCTTAGTAGGTGCTCCGTGGACTTTCCCAATACGCAATCGCTTAATGGCTGGAATTTCTAAAGCAGTTTTAATTATTGAAGCAGAAGAAAAATCTGGCACGCTTATCACTGCTCGCTTAGCAACAGAATATAATCGAGATGTTTTAGTGGTCCCCGGTTCTGTTTTTTCTCCAAACTCTAAAGGCACAAATCGCCTCCTCCGCCAAGGCGCCACGCCAATAACTTCTTCAAAAGACGTTTTGGAAGCTCTTGGTTTCAAGCAGGGTCCCAGCTTAACGCCACAGGAAGATGAAATTAAACAAAAATCTCTTTTTGAAGATTTATCGCCCGAAGAAAAAAAAATTATGAGTTTGCTTCGCGAGCCAATACCGCGAGATGAACTTATTCGCAACTCAAAAATGAGCACTTCAACTGCAAATACTTTAATTTCAATACTAGAAATAAAAAATCTCATCAAAGAAGACCTCGGTAATATTCAAGCAATAAATTAAACTTTGAGTGTAATATTTTTAAAAAGTTTAATGTTTCAATTTTTTTAACTCCGAGGGTTCCTGTTTTGTACTCAAAATAGGCGTAGGAGGAAAAAAATTGGAATATTAAACTTTTTAAAAATTACTCAATTTTTTTCTTGCATTTTTTTTTAAATTATTATAAAATAATTTTATTATTAAATTTTAATATAAAAAATTATGAATCTTTGGCACGACATTAAAATAGGTGAAAAATTTCCTGAGGAAATAAATTGTATTATAGAAATTCCAAAGGGTTCTCACAATAAATACGAAATTGATAAAGAAACTGGTCTAATAAAATTAGATCGGGCTAATTATGGGCCGGCCCCTTATCCATTTGATTATGGCTTTGTTCCACAAACTCTCTGGGAAGATGGTGACGCCTTGGATGTAATTTTGTTAACAACTTATCCAATTCATCCTGGTATTTTAGTAAATGCGCGCCCTGTTGCTGTAATGGAAATGATTGATACCGGAGAGTCTGATTATAAAATAATTGCAGTACCAGTAGCAGATCGTCGCTGGGAAAATGTAAAAGACTTAAAAGATTTGAACGAACATTTTTTAAGAGAAACTGCTCATTTTTTTGAAACTATTAAACAACTAAAAGAAAAACCAGCTGTGGTTACAATCAATGGCTTTAAAGGCAAAACTGAAGCTATTGAAACAATAAATAAATCTATAAAACTTTACAAAGAAAAATTTGGGGAATAATTAAAAAAATTATAAATAAACTAAATGTGCTAAAATCTGTTCATGTTGCAATATTCAGATTTTTTGAAAACTTTATTAGAAAAAAGAGGAATTAGTAATTTAGAGCAAATAGAAATTTTTTTAAATCCTAATTACCAGCGAGATCTTCATGATCCTTTTTTAATGCGCGATATGGAAAAAATTTGTCAGCGTATTTTTAAAGCAATTGAAAAACAAGAAAAATTAATTGTTTATGCCGATTATGATTGCGATGGAATTCCCGGAGCGGTAATTTTGAATGACTTATTTAAAAAAATTAATTATCA
>JBBUBU010000048.1:0-2675 GCA_038058115.1 Patescibacteria group bacterium
ATGGGGGGCACGATGTAAATATGTAATTACGAAATTGGCTTCCTACTCCAACAGCCCTATGGCAACTACTTCAATGTTGCGTCTATAGTTCTGTTTATATATAATACTAAAATTTTTATATTAATGCAAATAAATTATTTTTTCCCAGTAACAATAGTTTCAGCGACATTTTGAGGTACAATGTCATAACGCAAAAATTCCATAGTGAAGCCAGCACGGCCTTCGGTCATAGAACGCAAGCTGGTCATATAACCAAACATTTCTGAAAGTGGAACAATGGCTTTAATTACTTTATTCATACCCCGATCTTCCATACCTTCAATAAGGCCTCTTTTTGAAGCAATGTTGCCAGTTAAGTCACCCATAAATTTTTCTGGAGTTATAACTTCTACTTTCATCATTGGCTCTAGAATTACTGGAGTTGCTCGACGACATGCTTCTTGAACAGCCATTGACGCGGCAATTTTAAATGCCATTTCATTTGAGTCAACTTCATGATAAGTTCCATCCCAAAGTTCTACCGAAACATTTACAAGCCTAAATCCAGCTAAAACTCCACGATCTAAACCTTCTTTAAAACCTTTTTCACAAGGCGTAATATATTCTTGCGGAATAACTCCTCCTTTAATACTATTAATAAATTCAAAGTGAGCTGACGGACGTTTTACGTTTTTAGGTAGATCTTCTATTTCTTCTTTGGTCAAAATTTTCATTGGCTTAACTTTAATTTTAACATGCCCATAATTTCCACGGCCACCTGTTTGTTTAATATATTTACCTTCTGCTTCAGAATTACCGGTAATGGTCTCACGGTATGCAACCTGAGGTTTACTTACATTTGCTTGTACGGAAAATTCTCTTTTTAGACGATCAACAAGAATTTCCAAATGCAATTCCCCCATCCCAGCAATAATTGTCTCACCTGTTTCCTGATCGGTTGTAACTTTAAAAGTAGGATCTTCTTGCGCCAATCTATTTAAGGCCATGCCCATTTTTTCTTGATCAGCTTTTGTTTTTGGTTCAATTCTTAATGAAATAACTGGCTCTGGAAAAACAATTCTAAATAATTCAATCGGATTACTTTCATCACAAATTGTATCAGAAGTTATGGTATCTTTTAATCCAACCGCTGCCGCAATTTCACCGGCAAAAACTTGTTTTACTTCTTCTCGATCATTTGCATGCATTCGTAAAATTCTACCAATTCTTTCTTTATTGCGAGTCCGTGGATTATAGATATAAGACCCAGCCGCTAAAGAACCAGAATAAACTCTAAAAAAAATAATTTGTCCAACGAATGGATCGGTCGCAACCTTAAAAGCAAGAGCAGAAAATGGCTCAGCGTCCGAAGCTTTTCTTTCAATTTCTTGCTCATCGGCTGGATTAATACCTCTGATTGCTGGAATATCAAGAGGCGATGGAAGATAGTCTATAACCGCATCCAAAACTAATTGCACTCCTTTATTTTTTAAAGCAGAGCCAGCAAAAACTGGAAAAATAATATTTGCAATTACCGCTTTACGCAAAGTACTTTTTAAAATTTTAAAATCAGGAATTTTACCGTCTAAATATTCTGTCAATAACTTATCATCAGTCTCAACTATTTTTTCAATTAATTCATGGCGATATTTTTCTGCTTCAGCTTTTAAAGCTTCTGGCAAAGTACTTATATCTTTTTCAATTATTAAATTACCCATCGTGCCTTCAAAATAAAATGCTTTCATGCGAAGTAAATCAATTACTCCTTCAAAATTATCTTCCAAACCAATTGGAATTTGAACTCGAACAGCATTTTTATTAAGACGATCTAAAATAGAAGCAAAAGATCTTTCAAAGGAAGCACCAGTCCGATCTAATTTATTTATAAAACAAATTCTAGGAACATTTGCTTCATCTGCGTAACGCCAATTTGTTTCAGATTGTGGTTCAACTCCAGCAACTCCGTCAAAAACAACAACTGCTCCATCTAAAACGCGAAGAGATCTTTTTACTTCAACTGTAAAATCAATGTGCCCAGGGGTATCAATAATATTAAAACGATGTTTTAAATTTTTCTTAGCGGGACTAGCTGGATCAATTCCATCATTCGCAACTGAAGGAGTCCAAAAACAAGTTACAGCGGCGGAGGTAATAGTAATTCCCCTCTCTTTTTCTTTTTCCATCCAATCAGTCGTAGTGTTTCCGTCATGCACTTCTCCAATTTTATGCGAAACACCAGTATAAAAAAGCACCCGCTCAGTAGTAGTGGTTTTTCCAGCATCAATATGTGCAATAATTCCAAAATTTCTAACTTTTTCTAAAGGATAATCTCGTTCCATATGTTTTCTTTGTCACGTCATAGCTTTTAGCGACGACGGATTTAATTAATTTTTTATAATTACTTCTTTACTTTTTAAAAACTTTTTATTTTCAGATTTTAAAACTCTAGTAACTTTTTTAATATCTTCTTCTGGCGGAAGTTTTTCTAGTACAATACCCTTTTTTACTAACAAATTTCTTGTATCTATATTATTTTTTACATGCTCATTGGTAATAGAACTTTCTCCTTTAATATAAGTATCTCTTTTAAGAGTAAAATTAGTAATCTCATTGGCAAAATCTTTTGCCTTAATAGTAATAGTTGGCAAAAAATCAGCTAATGCCCGATTTCCTTTTACTCCAAGTTTTTTCTTCAT
>JBBUBU010000048.1:2685-5973 GCA_038058115.1 Patescibacteria group bacterium
AAAGTTGTTTTTCCACCAAAAAGATCCTGATCACCCTTACTACGAATACGATCAAATCCTGCATTATCTACTCCACGCTCATAAATAATACCAGACAATATTTTTTCAGAATTACTAAGTTTTTCCCGAAAACTAATTCGCTCTAAATCATTAATTCTTTTTTCAATTAATTCCTGTTTACGCGTTTGAATAGCAAAATATGCCATTGCAAAAGCAATTTCTTCTTTTCGGGGATCGCCATTTTGCGCTATCAAATAGCAGGCGTGGCGAGTAAGAGCAATTTCATCAATTTCACGAGCTGCGCCTTTACCGGCGGCTATCATCTTGTTGACGTCAACAAAATGATCTTCCACTATAAGATCTGCATTCCGGCAAGCAATTTTCCCTTTTTCTATAACTTTTTGAAAATTTCTCCATTCGTTATATCCAAGTAAAATCTGTAAATCTCGCGCAAACCAAAACTCTAAACCACTCTCGGTTTTTTGAACATAACTATCAAAGTCTTTATGAAGTTTTTGTACTATTTCATGTTTCATGTATTTTTAAATAATTCCAAAATTTTAATTTAAGTTTTTTTAATAATTTAATTATCTACTTCATAAAATAATTCAACACTAATACTAATTTCTTGTAAATTAGGATCATATTTATATTTACCCAAAGAGGTGTAATGCTCTTCGCGCTCGTAACTAATATTCCCAGTCATACCATCACCATCTTCCAACCACGGGGAAATAATATTCTCTTTCCCAAACCTAGGTTCGCCTAATTTAAATCCAGTTTGATTCGCAATAAGTTCCGCTTTTTCTTTTGCCTTTAAAATAGCTTCCGCGCGTACTTTATCTTGAATTTCTTTAGCATTACTCATTATAAAAGTAATAGTAGGTTGATATTCATATTCTTTATATAAATCGCTTTTTAATATTTCAACTAAAATAGACTCGATCTTACTAATTTCACGCACCTTAATCTCAAAATTTTTAGTGAGATTATAAATTCTAACTGACTTGTCTTTCCCACAACGCTTGTAATACTCATCATACTTTTGCTTACTTATAGGTTCTTCTTTTGAAAAATTAGGTGTGGGTAATTCAGGTATTTTTAAACTTGAGATATCGTCAGACTTTAATTGTCTTAACTCAGCTATATATTTTGGAATATAATCTTTATTTACACTAAAATAATCATCACAACCCGGCGGTCTTTTAGAAGAGGCTCTAATGGCAGAAGTTTTTACTTTTATATCCTTATCTTCAACTCCATGCTCCTTAAAAAAATCAATAATCTTATCGGTATCTTTTTTTGTTTCTGAATCACCTAATTCTTTATTAATCTCAGAATTAATTGTAAAAGAAAATTGAACTATATCTGGAATGGCCGCCATTTTACTTTTTCCAGTTACTGAAAATTCGCGTGCGTAAGACGGTTTAGGTTTTGATGACAAATACACATACCAAAAAGTAATAGATGTTAAAATAAATAACACTAGAATAACAGAGACGCCCAAACAATTTTTAATTTTAATATTCATAATTCTTTACGCAAAATGGGCGAAGGCTTTATTAGATTCAGCCATTTTGTGAGTATCTTCTTTCTTTTTAATAGCGGCACCTTCATTTTTTGAAGCAGCCATTAATTCATTAGCAAGCTTTAAGTGCATCGGGGAACCTTTTCCTTTACGCGCAATGCCAAGAATCCAACGAATCGCAAGTGCAAATCTCCTCTCTGGGCGCACTTCAACCGGCACTTGATAATTTGCGCCACCAACTCTTTTAGAACGAATTTCAGTTACAGGACTAACATTTTTAATAGCCAAATCAAAAACTTCCAAAGGATTTTGATTACCAGTTTTTTCTTTAATCACATCAAAAGATTTATAAACAATTCTTCGAGCTGTTTCTTTTTTACCAGCCCACATTATACAGTTAATAAATTTCTGTAATTTTTGAGAATTGTAAACAAAATCTGGTTCAACTATTTTTCTATTTTTAACTTTTCTTCGCATAATATTTTTTATTTTTTAACTACTTTTGGTTTTTTATTTCCATAAAGTGATCTACCTTGTCGACGAGCTTCAACTCCTTGGGTATCTAAAACTCCACGAACAATATGGTATCGAACTCCGATTAAATCCTTAACTCTTCCGCCTCTAAGCATAACCACTGAGTGCTCTTGTAAATTATGTCCAATTCCAGGGATATAAGCAGTAACTTCCATTCCATTAGTTAAACGAACTCTCGCGATTTTTCTTAATGCTGAGTTTGGTTTTTTAGGAGTAGTAGTTGTAACTTTTGTACACACACCTCTTTTGAATGGCGCAGGAGAAAAAACCGGTCTATTTTTTAGAACGTTAAAACGACGACCCAGAGCAACTGTCTTAGTTTTCTTAACAACTTTGACTCTCCCCTTTTTGATTAATTGATTAATTGTTGGCACTTGATAAACATACTACAAAACATAAAATTTTGCAAATTTTTTTATTTTTGTTAGTATGATATATATTCCGGGGTAGCTCAGCGGTAGAGCGGTCGCCTGTTAAGCGATTGGTCGTAGGTTCGATCCCTACCCCCGGAGCCAGTGTGAACGAACAGGAGCAAGACCCTCTATTTGTCTTTTATTCATAAGTGTTTTTTTCGGTTCTAACCCTAAGTATTTCTTTTCTAATAAAAGATAGCTACTTTGAATTTCTGCAAACCATTTATTTGGTTCAATAAAAAGTTTTTGGTCTGTAATTATTGGTGTTTTTCCAAGAGCTAATAAAATTTCCTTCTTCAGTTCTAACCCTGCTTTTCCTATTTTATTAGCTCACAAGAAAGCAACTCGTGCGTAAGTGGCAAAAGCAAAAGTTTCTTCAGTAAGCTCAAGCCATTTTTCGGCTCTTGTTTTTGCGTGGAGCCCTTAACTAATTTTTTTAAAAAATTGTAAGCAAAACTAAATATTTTAAATTTAATAACTTACCTAATTTGCCAATCTTTTTTACTTTTTATTTTATCTGAGATTTTATTCATAATCTGATTAACTTCCACGTCGGTTAAGGTGCGATCATAGGATTGAAAAATTAATCGAAAAGCATAGGAAATTTTATCTTCCTTTTTAAATTCGTCAAATAATTCTGGACCTCGAACTAAAATTTTATTATCAATTTTGCTTAAAGAACTTTTAATAACTTTCTGAACTTGATCACTTTTTAATTTACATGGAACCCACAATGCTATATCCCGAACAATAAATGGAAATTCAGACCACATTTTAAATTTTGAATTACCTCCTTCAGAAAGCGCGTAAGTC
>JBBUBU010000049.1:0-3948 GCA_038058115.1 Patescibacteria group bacterium
AGGAGTATGAGCAAAATTATCAGGTGATGCTACTATACCACCAATTAAATATTTTTTTGGATTTTCTGATAGATCTATAAAATCATCAACTACTTCGCGTAGTTTAGAGGAAGTTGATTTACCAAAAGAAGCAACCTCTACTTGTGTTCCGGTTGTCTGTAAATATTCTACAAGTGGAATAAAGTCTCCATCACCGGAAACAATTATAACTGAATCCAAACGCGGCGACATTTTAATTGCATCTACTGCAATGCCAACATCCCAATCCGCTTTTTTCGCGCCGCCGTAAAAAATTTGTAAATCTTTTGTTTTGGTTTCAATACCAACTTTAGTTAAAGCTTCAAAAAAATTTTTTTCGTCGCCAGCTTCTGTGGTAATAACATAAGCAACCGCTCGAACAAGTTTCCGGCCCGCCACTACTTCTTTTAAAACTGCACCAAAATTAACACGCGCTTTGTATAAATTTCGCGCGCTGTGATATAAATTTTGAGTATCAATAAAAACCCCAATTCTCTGTTCTTTATGTTTTATGACTACCATATTTATTTAGTATAACATTTAAAATTTAAAAAGTAATAAAAATTACTTAAGCAAGCCCCATCTTTTTCATTAAAGCATTGTAGCGTGTTTTGTCTTTGCGTTGTAAATACTTTAAATGAGCGCGACGATCAGCAACCATTTTTATTAATCCACGACGAGAATGATTATCTTTCTTGTGTGTTTTTAAATGTTTCGCTAATTCATCTATTTGCCCAGAAATAATTGCCACTTGGACTTCTGGCGAACCAGTGTCTTTGTCGTGAACTTGATTATTCTTGATTATTTTTTGTTTTTTCTTTAAAGCTAACATAATATAGATTATTTCTAACCTGAATAGATTATACCAAAAAACTTTAAAAAATGCAAATTTTTGTAAAAAATGATAAAATATTGCTATGTCAAAAATTAAAATTTACACAGATGGTTCAGCAAGAGGAAACCCGGGGGCGGCGGGGTGGGGAGCCATAATTTTGGAAGAAAATTCCAGCGTGCGTGAAATTGGCGGAAGGAAAGATCATGCCACGAATAATCAAATGGAATTAACTGGGCCAATTGAAGCCTTGAAATATGTCTTAAATAAACTATGCAGGTCCGACCTACATAGTTTGCGTAAGTCTGACTTACGCACAGCTGAAGTAGAAATTTATTCTGATTCAAAATATGTAATTTTGGGAATTACTCAATGGATAGAAAATTGGATAAAAAATGATTGGAAAAATAGCGCAAAAAAACCCGTACTCAATAAAGAACTTTGGCAAGAACTTTATGAACTGACACAAGATTTTCCAAGGTCAGACCTTAAGAATTCAAAAAGGTCTGACCTTGGAAAATCTGACTTTGGAAAAATTAAATGGATTTACGTAAAAGGCCACAATGGAGACAAGTACAATGAAAGAGCCGACGAAATTGCCACCAGCTTTGCTGACAATAAGCCGGTGATAAGTTAAAAGTTTGATATTTCATTTTACTCTTCGGTGTCATTTTAGGTCATAGATTGCGGGATTGCATTATTTAAAATTAAATATGTTATACTATTAACATATGAATACGAGTATTAATAATATTATTGAGCCTAATGAAAAGATTTTCTGGCAGGGAGTAATAAACAGAAAAGTTTTAATTTTTTTCTTAATTACTCAATTGATTATATGTTCAATATCTGGCTTTTTGGTTTTTAAATATTTTGATGTTATTCGTTTTTCTTTTAATGGAAAGCCTATAGAAATTAGCAGTTTAGTTACTGGTTGGGTTATAATCCTATTGGGTTGGCTATCAATCTTTATTTCTTTCTTTTCTAAATTAGCAGAAGAATATGCCGTTACCCATAAAAGAATTATAAAAAAATCTGGATTAATTGGTACTGACTATAGTTCTATTTATTTTGACCAGATAAAAAATATTATCGTTGATGTTAATTTGTTGGGTAAAATTTTTAAAGTTGGTTCTGTAAAAATTGATACTGGCAAGACAGATACCCATACAACTGGCGGTGGCGGACAGACTAGTAGTGGTAATTACCAACAACTTAGAATAGTCACCACTGTTATGTATGATGTTTTAGCATACATTGATCAACCATATGATGTCTATAAATATCTTCAAAAAGCGCTGGAGGGTAGAAAAGAAAGTCTCTATTCTGGTCGAGCTGATCGAGAATCAAATCCAGGGGCTTATAACCAAGATGAAAGTTTTGACAAAAACTCCTATCGTTAATTTTTTACATGGGTATTACAAATTAATTTAAATTATAACTATATGGTTAATAAAGAATTACTTACTTATATTAGTCAGCAATTAAAAGAAGGACTTAGTCAAGAAAAAATTACTAATAACCTTTTAGCTAATAATTGGGAGGCGCAAGATATTAAAGAAGGATTTGAAGTGATGAATGTCCATAATAAGTTTTCTGTAGGAGATAGCACAAATATTCAAATTAAAAAAGCAAATAATATATGGAGGGTTGCTTTTATTTTTTTAACAATTCTACTAATTATTAGCGGCGGAAGTTATTTTGTTTATCAGAAATTTTATAAACCAAAAAATGAAATTACTTTACCTAAAGAACCTATTAAATCATCTCAAGAAGAAGTTCTAATAAAGCCATTAGAACCAATAATGCCAACAGAATCAATAAAGAAGACCCCAGAAAACCTTGTGGTAAAAGAAACAATAGTTAAACCATCGGTATCTGATTGCGGGAAAACGCTTAATTTTGAAAAATTTGATTGTTTTACGGAGGCTATTAAAGATTGCCGATTAGCAAAAGTTATTAATAGTATTCAATTAGATTTATTTGGTTCCGGTTTTGCTACTGAAGCGATATCTCTCTATGAACTTAGAGGATTAAAAACTGGAAAATGTGAGTTTTATATAAAAACTATAAGTAGTAAAGTCTATGTTACACCGGAAGCTGTTAAAGAATTCTTGAAACAGGGTATTACAAGAGAACAGATTAAGCTAAGAGAACAAAAGTTATCTAAAGAAGCAGCTCAATCAGATTCATCAACAATAGGCAAAGATGCTATATGTCTTACAGATATAAAATCCTTGTTAGATTTGTTTGGTAAATGGCAAAAGGGAGTTTCTTCTAACGATGACTTGGCTAATATTAATTGTAAAGGTAAACTTGCAGAAGCCATGGAACCAAAAATAATTTATCCTAAGAGTAATGTCTTTGAATAGGGATTTAAGAAAAAAGTTGGGAAAGTCTGTTTTTAAGGAGTTTTGTAATTCAAAGTAATTAAAATGCGCGACATATATTTTTTTCTATTTTTCTTTGGTTTTATTTTTGGAGTATTTTTGCGTTCTTTTTTCTTTGCGGGTTCTAATATTATATTTTTTCTTTTATTTATAATTTGTGCTATTTTTTGTTATATAAAAATTTTTTCAAGTTCAGACCTTGAAAAAAGCTCTGGACTAGCGCCATGCAAATTAATAATATTTATTTTAATTTTTCTTTTTGCTTTTTCTTTGGGCGTTTTAAGATTTAATTTTGCAGAGCCCTGCGGACCGAAAGTATGCAAGTCGGACTTCCCGAGTACGGATAAGTCAGACTTTCATACTTTCGGTCTTAATTATACTGGAATTATTGTAGAGGCTCATGATCTTAGGGAAAATAATCAGAAATTAATTGTAGAAGTTGAAGGAAATCAAGGTTCGACCTTTTTGAATTCCCAAGGTCGAACCTTGATTCCAAGAACTTTGCCAAAAATTTTAATCACCACCAGTCTTAACAAAGATTTTAAATACGGAGATGAAATAAAGTTTACTGGTGAATTAAAAAAACCAGAAAATTTTATTAATGATCAGGGGAAAGAATTTGATTATATAAATTATTTAAAAAAAGATGGAATATTTTTCGTAAGTCAATTTCCAAAAGTGGAAATTATTTCTCATGATAATGGTAAT
>JBBUBU010000050.1:0-16969 GCA_038058115.1 Patescibacteria group bacterium
ATCATTAGAAATTAATTTGCCTACAAAGCTTCGTATTTGGGGGTAGGGAGGCCCTCTAATCTTATATTTCTATTATACACCTTTCTATCTTTTTTGTCAAGCATTTCTAAGTTTTAACTATATAAATATAGGTTTTTTACAACTGTGAATTATGAAACTTGCTTAAAATCATAATTTTAATATTTACACTAACCTGACGATCGTCGAGTTAGTGTAAATACTCGACACTCGTGGGCTCCAAGGTACGACCTTTTTGAATTCTTAAGGTCGGACCTTGAAATACAATAAATTTTATTCAAATAAGACTGCAACTTTATCCGTAGCATAATAGAAAACAGTTCTGCCGTTTTTTTTAGATGTAACAAAACCACGATCTTCTAAGCCCTTTAAATCTTTCATCGCGGTTAATCTTGAGGTTTCATTAACCTTCATATGAGTTGTAGCAGAAGTTGTAGCATCTTTATTCTTGTAGTAATAACGTAGAAGCTGTATTTGTCTATCATTCAACTGATGTTTGCCTCGAGCTATTTTTGTCATACTGGAGTTTTCTTTCCATTTTCTTTCTGCATATACCTCAAACTCCTTCATTGCTTGAATTATTTTTTTGAGATTGTAGTCAATGAAGTATGTTAAATCGTTATCATCTTGTTCAGTATATATGTAAGCATCTCGATACTGAGCTGGTGAATTTTTAATAATTTTAGAAAGGGGGATATAACCAAATGCCCAATATTTTTCACGAAGCAGATACCAATAAAAAAGTGCTCTCGCCATTCTTCCATTACCATCAACGAATGGGTGTAGGTAACCAAACCAAAAATGGATAATGATCGCTTTTATTACTGGGTGGACAAAGCCCCCATCATGAAGCTCGTTGTTAGCATAAATGATAAACCTTTTTATATCTTTTTTTATAAAATCTTCTTTTGGGGGAATATGATAAATTTCGTTTCTTGAACCGTTGTCTCCAACAACAATATCGTCCTCATCTTTTCTGTATCGGCCAATATCGGATTCTTCTAAAGTATCAATAGTTAAAATTCTATGCAAATTAAATAATGTTTCCTCGTCAATTTTTTTATTTTTTAATTCATCCTCAATTAAACGCATCGCTTTATAATTATTAACAATCATTTGTTCACTTTTGTTTTTAGGTTTTATACCTTCCAAAATTATCTTCTTGGCTGCTTTTCTGCTAGTATGAGCTCCTTCTAGCTGTGATGAAGCTATGGCTTCTTCCATAATTCCACGACTAAGAAGACGATGTTGCATTTCGTCACTTAATTGCGTACCAATAAAAAGATTGCCACCAAGTTTCATATCTACCTCATGCAAAAATTGTTCAAGGCCTGGTAACCACGAAATCCACGTGAATGAATTTTCTTTTTCATCTTTTATAACACTTTCTTTTTTGTCTAAAACTTTATTTCGGATAAATTTTATCGTTGCCCATATTTCAATAGGTTTTACCCCATCTGGAGCTACCCAATGTTTTATTTTTTCCCAATGGGAATAAGGTGCTAGAGATTTTTATACTAACTGTTGCACCTTTTCATTACGAAATAATTCTCCGAATTTTTCGCTTTTGAAAGTTGATATATCTGGTTGTTCTATTTTTTTAAGCATAAATAGTGTTTATATTATACACATAATGGTCATATTTTATGATATGTATAGTGTATCTATATAGTATACACATTATTTACATATTGTAAATAGCCCGTATTTCCATCTATTATTGTTATAATATACTTACCTTTCATCATATCATCGGCATATTTTCTGAGGAGGGTTTTTGAGGTTGGTTGGTTTCTGTTGATTGAGCACTTTCTGTGCCATCTATATTTTCTACGCTTTCTGCACCCTCTGCACTTTCTATGTTTTCTTCTGATTCTGGGTTGCTTATTTTATTTTTATTTTCTTTTTGATCATTCCTATTCCCCTTTCCTTCAATGATTGCTTTTTCTTCAGCGCCGCGAATAATTGAAGATTCTTCTTCGGCAATTAATTTCGCGGCGTTTTCTTTTGAGATAGAATATTTTTTACGAGAAGATGCAATTATTTCTTCTTTATAAGAAATATGGGTTGGGGGTAAAACTTTTAAGGTTTCCGCAGAAAATGGGTCATAAGATTCGCCGTCAATTGTCATTTTAATATAAAATTCGCCCACCGCTAAATTAATCATATCCTTCACATCAAAAATCGGTGCAAATTCTGGCTTTAATTTAACTGCATCTTCCCCGCCCACTCGAAAACAAATTAAACTTCCAGTATTTCCTAAAACTGCTTGTTGAACTTTTGGCAAAAGTTGTCCAATGTATTGATGCGCAACCGTAAGATTCAAGGCATATTTTCGCGCCTCGGATAAAATATTTTCAAAAGTTTGAGTTACGATATTTTGAAACTCATCTACATAAAGATAAAAATCTTTTCTGTCTTTTTCTGGAATACTCGCCCGCTCCATTCCGGCTTGTTTAATTTTTGTTAAAAACATAGAACCAAAAAAGGAAGAATTTTCTTCTCCAATTCTTCCTTTAGAAAGATTAATAAAAATTAATTTTTGTTCATTCATTAATTTACTAATATCAATTTTATTTTCTTTTTGTCCAAAAATATTTCTTAATAAAGGATCAGAAAGAAATTGTCCTAATTTATTTACCAAAGGAATAATTGCATCAGTATCAAATTTTTCAGACCAGTCGGCAAATTCAATTGCAAAGAATCTTTTAACCATATCGTCGGTAATATAGCCGACTACATTTTGTCGATAATTTCGATCAGTTAACATAGAGATCATTCCGCGCATCGTTGCATGAGGATAATCTAAAAGAGCCAAACAAGTAAAACGAAAAACGTGTTCCAAGCGTGGAGACCAATTAGCTCCGAATTGTTTTTGCAAAACTTCAATTAATCCTTGAGTCAACTGAAATTTAAACATTGGATCAACATTTGCTAACGGATTAAAAGATGCTGGAAAATCAATATCGGACGGATCAATAATACAAACATCTTCAATTCTATTTTGAGGAATAAAATCAAGCATTGCATCAATCACGTCACCGTGTGGATCAATCAAGCATAAACCATGACCACCAACAACATCTTGGCGTAATAAAAGTTCTAGTAATTTTGTTTTACCCACGCCAGATTTACCAACAATATATAAATGTCGACGACGGTCCACTCTTTTAAAACCAAAAATAAATTTTTTTTCTTCAAGCGCGGCGGCATAATTTGTTCTCCCAATAAAAGAAACATCCTGATTTTTTACATTTCCAAAAATTGGTAATTCGGGTGGCGGTGGCGCATATTTAATTCTTTGCACACGTAAGTTATTGTCTACCATATTTAAATAATAACATAAATTATGCTATACTGCTAAGTATGATTCAAGGAATTATATCATTAACTTCAAAAGGAACTGGTTATGTAAAAATTATTGAAAAGGTGCCCGAGGTTCGACCTTTAAGGGATCCCAAGGTCGAACCTCGGGCGCAATTAGAGCAAGATCCAGAAATTGATTTCAGACACTTAAATACTGCATTGCATGGAGATCTGGTTGAAATTATTTTGCACCCTAAAGGATCTGGGCGTCAGACTGGAGAAGTGATTAAAATAATTAAAAGAGCAAAAAATAATTTTGTAGGTGTTTTAGAGATGCGTGATGATATTTTTTTTGTTAAAACAGATAATTCTAAAATGTATGTTGATATTATCATACCTAAAATTAATCTGGATAATGCAGAAGTCTGTGGCGTTAAGCTGGGACTTGGTCAAAAAGTTTTTGCGGAAATAATTTCTTGGACAGATCCAAAAAAAATGCCTGAAGGAAAAATAATAAAAATTTTAGGAACACCAGGAGATAATAATACTGAGATGCACGCAATTGCAATGGAAAAAGGTTTTGATCCAAGTTTTCCAAAAAATGTTGAAATTGAAGCAAAAAAAATAAAGGACAATTGGCACTCTGACATCCAAAAGGAGGTCAGAGTGCCAGGAAAAAGGCGTGATTTTAGAAAAATTTTTACTTTTAATATTGACCCAGCTGATGCAAAAGATTTTGATGATGTTATTTCTTTTAAAGATTTAAGTAATGGGCTTTACGAAATCGGTATTCACATTGCCGATGTTTCTCATTATGTAACAATTGGAAGTGAACTAGATACTGAAGCTAGATCGCGTGGGACTTCAGTATATTTAGTTGACCGAACAATATCAATGCTTCCAGAAATACTTTCTAATGATTTATGTAGCTTAATGCCAAACCAAGAGCGACTTACAATGAGTGCGGTTTTTTTAATGGATAAAAATGCAAAAATAAAAGAAGAGTGGTTTGGAAAAACTGTCATAAATTCTCAGAAAAGACTTGATTATGAGGAAGCAGATAAAATTATTGCTAGCAAAGTTACTCAAATTCAAAATACAACCCCACCCTCTAATCCCTCCCCAAAGGAGAGGGAGGTAACTCAAATTCAAAATGCCCTAAAAATTTTAAATACTTTAGCAAAAAAATTACACAAAGAAAGATTTGCGGAAGGTGCAATATCGTTAGATCAAGAAGAAGTAAAATTTGTTTTAGATAAAAATGGAACGCCAATAAAAGTAATAAAAAAAACACGTGGCGATTCAAGCCGATTGATTGAAGAATTTATGCTTTTAGCAAATAAAAAAGTTGCTGAATTAATTTCAAGGTCCCAGGAAAAATCTCAAGAAAAAAATCCATTCGTTTATCGCATACATGATTTACCAAGCAAAGAAAAAATGGAAAACTTAGCTTTTTTTCTAAACAATCTCGGGTACACAGTATCTTTAAAAGACGGACTTATTCCCTCTAGTGAAATAAATAAAATTTTAGAAGAAATATCGCATCAAAATGCAAAAAGTACTGTGCAACGTTCAATTATTCGATCAATGGCTAAAGCAATTTATTCAACAAAAAATATTGGGCATTATGGTTTAGCGTTTAAACATTATACTCATTTTACTTCCCCTATTAGGCGTTATCCAGACATAATGGTGCACAGACTTTTAGCAGATTATTTAAGTAATAAAAAAATTAAACAAGAAAAAATATATGAATATGAAGAAATTTGTATAAAAACATCCGAACAAGAAAAAAATGCCTCGGACGCTGAACGGTCTTCAATAAAATATAAACAAGTTGAATATATGTCTTCAAGGATTGGAAAAATTTTTGAGGGAATAATTAGTGGAGTTAGTGAATGGGGTATTTATGTAGAAGAAAAAGAAACTAAATGTGAAGGTATGGTTCGAGTACGAGATTTGCACGACGATTTTTATATTTTTAATGAGAAAAAAATACAATTAGTTGGGCAAAAAAATAAAAATAAATATACTTTTGGCGACCAAGTAAAAATAAAAGTAAAAAATGTTGACCTAGAAAAGAAAACTATTGACTATGTTTTGGTGTAAAAAAAAATTTCCTTACCCCAAAAATGCGAGGTTTTTTTGGCAAATTAATTTCTAATCAATTGTTCACTGAACTAACGACCGTCAGTTCAGTAAACATCTTTTTATTAAATTTCTCCTATATGTTTATTTTTCTTATTACTTAAGTACTTTCGTATTAAAATTGTTTACTAACTCAACGGTCGTCAGTTCAGTAAGTATTTGTTCATCTAGTTTTTATATTAAATAATTTTTTTCTAATTCAAAGTGCGTAAACCAGACTTACGCACTACTAAAATTAAAACCACTTATTTAATTTGCTTTTTAATAAAATTTATAGTAATATAAGATTATGTCACAAGAAAGATTAATAAAATTGGCTTGCGGAACTTGTAAAAGAATAAATTACTGGTCTAGAAAAAACAAGAAAACAACGACCACCAAAATATCATTAAAAAAATTTTGTAAGTGGTGTCGCAAGCAAACTCAACATAAAGAAATTAAAAAATAATTTTTGTTTTTTTGTGTTATTATTTATTGAAGGCAACAAGCAATCAACTACTTTTTTAAAATTTTAAAAGGGCGATTAGTTAAGTGGCATAACTTCGGTCTCCAAAACCGATGTCGGGAGTTCGATTCTTCCATCGCCCGCAGGGATAGCAAGCCAACTTAAATTTTTCTAACTATACAAAGTGGAGTTTGCTCTTTTGATTGACCTAATGGGTTATCTTTAAAAACATTTTTGCAAAAAGAATCCAAAATATTTTTATTTGATTTACCAAGAATTGCAACTCCTAAATCATTTGCGTCAATAATAATTACATCATTAACTATTTCGGATTTTAAATTAATTGCTACTTTTTCTGGTTCTGCTGGCCCAAGTTTGGCATATTCATTATAAGGCGGTAAGGTGTAATCACATGGTCCATCAATTGCATTTATATTTTTCCCAACTACTTTATAAAAAATTCCCTTCATTCCAAATGGTTTTGTTAAGGCTGAAACCAAGGCGCCAATAATTATTCGAAAGATACCGGCTTCCCTAATTGCTAATTCCATTGTCCATGGACTTCCAAGGCCAATACCACAAGGAGATTTATGAACAAATTTTACTAAAAATTTTGCAAGCAAACATGGCTTAATATCTTTAATCGGAAATGCCCTACCTTGAGTTATTGCTACTATTCTTTCACTTATAAAAAGTAAATCATTTTCCAAAAGAGGCTGAGCATATTTTTTTACAACATCAACTATATTATCTTCTTTAGTGATAATATGTGTTTTGATTGGTAATCTTGCCCATTTTTCCCCCACTAAATCAATAATTAAATTCTTGCCATTATTTGCTTTAAAATCATTTAAATTATTCTTTATGTTATTATTTAAATTGTCCATAATTTTTTAGTAGAAATTATTTTAATAATACAGAAAAAATATCATACATTGGTATAATTTCTTGCTTAAATACTTTTTTAGAAAAAGTTTCTGGCCAAGTAAAAATTACTTCAGACTCCTCTTCCCTTTTAAGTTCTTCTATATAAGTACTACTTGCAGAAATTGCATTACCAAGTTCATCGTATAAAATGGCAATAAGTTTTATTTGTGGAATAGTAAATAAAGAATAATTTTTTATTTTTGCTGAAAGTTTAGGACTATTGGTGGCGTTAAGCCCGTAGCTTGTTTCATCTTCAAGATTTATATCTGAAATAAAAACTTTTAATTGATTTATTTTTTCTTCTGGAATTTTAAACCAGTTAGGTTTAGTGGTAAATTCAAAGTTAGTATAAATTGGTATAGAATTTCCAAGATCTATTCCGGGTTCAAAAATAGCAAATTTACCAGAAGGTGGAATAAAAGTTTTACCTTCTCTTTTGCCAATATAAATATTATTTTTATCAGAAAAACGAAATTTGTAAAATATTTCAGTAACTGCGTAATTTTTATTATGATTTTCTATATAAGCAACTGCATTATAACGCCCTGGAACAATTTTAAAACTTCGCGCCCAAATAATTGAAATTTGATCTAATGTGGCGTTAGTGTGCAAGGTCCGACCTTTGGGATCCCTTAAGATCGAACCTTGCCCACTAATTAAATTAAAAACTAAAAATCCCAATATTAAAAAAAATATTGTTAGTATCAACAGAAAAAAAAATTGTCTTTTTAAACTCCAGTCCATATTTTATTAAATTTTATTCACCTAAATTATATACTTCAGTAAATGGTATTATGCCATCTAGTGATTTAATCATGGCATCTTCCTGCATAGTAAGCATCCCATTTTTACGCGCAACTTTATAAATTTCTGAGTTAATTGGATTTTTCAAAATTACATTTTGCATTTCAGCATCTATTTTAAACATTTCAAAAACCGAAACACGACCCTTGGTACCAAAAGGACATTCTGGAGAAGGTACAGTTTCATATATTTCATTTTTTATTTCTATTTTCTTCCTAAATTCTTCCGGTAAATCTTCAAATTCTTTTTGGATCCTAATCTTTATACTTTCATCCATCGGAACAAGCCTTCTTGAAGAAACACAAGTTTTTCTTACTAAGCGTTGAGCAATTGACAAAATTAAGGTTGGCGCAATTAAATAGGGATCAATTCCCATATCTATTAAACGTGGTATAGCACCAACTGCACTATTGGTGTGAAGGGTTGAAAAAACAAGGTGTCCAGTTAGAGCAGCTTGAATTGCAAGCTCAGCCGTTTCTTTGTCGCGAATTTCTCCAACCATTATAACATCGGGGTCTTGACGAACGATAGATCGTAAGCCAGAAGCAAAAGTATAGCCTATTTCTGGCATAACTTGCGATTGAGTTACATCTGATATTTGATATTCAACTGGATCTTCCAAGGAAACAACATTAATTTTTTCTTTATCAAGTTCATTAATCATTGCATAAAGGGTAGTGCTTTTACCAGACCCTGTAGGGCCAGTAATAAGAACAAGTCCATACGGTCTATTAATTATTTCTTTTATCATTTCAAAATTTGTTTCAGATAAACCCAATTGATCTAAAGATTTAATTCCTTTTTCTGAATCCAAAATACGAATTACAATTTTTTCTCCATAATATGCTGGTATAATAGAGACACGAAAATCAACTTTTCGTAAACTTATAACGCTACTAAATGATCCGTCTTGCGGTTTTCTTTTTTCATCTAAACGTAATTTAGAAAGTATTTTTATGCGTGCAATTATACCACTATGAATATTTTTTGGAAGAAATAATGTTGTATAAAGAGAACCATCAACTCGATAACGCACTTTTACTTTTTCGGCAGTGGGTTCTATGTGAATATCAGAAGCATTACCCTCTATAGCATTTTGTAAAATTACTTCAACTATTTTTATAGTTGGGGCATCTTCTACAATTTTTTTATCTGAATTTTTATTTTCATCATTTTCAGTATTTTCATTATCTTCATTTGTTCCTTCGTATGAATTTTTATTTTCATTTTTATTGTTAATATCTAATTTAGCAACTTGACTTGATACCTGACTAGGTAAACCCTTATAATTATTTATAATATCCTTATAAGCACTTCTAGAAATAAGAAAAATCTTAAATGGAATACCTAATTTAACTGAAATAAACTGAAGAGCATCCATGGCTTTAATATTTTCTGGATTTATAATTCCAACTTCTAAAATCCGTTCCGCTAATTTTAATGGAACAAAACCATAATAAATAGCTGAACTTTCTGGAATATATTTTAAAACTTCGAAAGAAACGTCCTGACTTTTTATTTTTTTAATTGGAATTTTTAAATATTCTCCATAAGTGACAATAAGTTCATCTTCATCAATTCCAGCACCCAAAAGGGTTTCATATATATCACCATTATATTTTTCTTTTGCACGGTTTTTTATGTCACCTATTTGGCTACTATGAATTATATCTTTTTTAACTAATTCTTCTAAAAAGCTCATAATTATTATGTGTGAGATTAATTTTAATTATTATAAATATTTTAATTTCTACTGAGTTACTTTTACTTGGATTGGTTGATCTTGGGTTTCTTCTTTTGTTTCTGTTTCTGTAGCTGGTGGTAATGCTGGAGCTATGGCTGGTGCTAATGATGGAGCGAATCCTGGAGCTAAACCTGGTTGCGATATTGGTGTAGTAGTTTTGTTTATTTTTTTATTTTTTTTTGGTACTATTACTTTTTTTGTTTCTTCAATGAAAAGTGCATCTAAATTCTGTAACTCATCAATACTGGAATCAGGACTATTTTCTTTTTCTATTACTGTGGTGTTAACTTCTAGCATATTTATTTCTTTATTTTCAAATAAAGAAAAGGGGTTAGATTTTCCAATGTCGGTAGCTTCTCCTAAATTAACACTAGAATCTATCAGATTTGAAAATATATCCTCAGAAAAAATTGCATCATCTAATTTAATATCTTTAATACCTAAAAGCAGGGTAAGAAAATTTTCACCGTCCTTTAAACTTTTATCTTGAGATGATTTCTGGGAAGAAGACACGAGACTTGTTTCAGTTTTATTTTCTTTAATAAAAAAAATATAACCTAATACTGTCAGTGCGGTAATCAATATAAATAAAATTGTATTTTTTGTTGTTGAATTCATAATATTCTGTGGGGTTAAGCCGTTAATTTTTTAATCTATAAGTTTTAATTTTTAAACTATATTTATAAATCTCTTTATTGTTAATCTTATTTTTGTCAAAATTTATATGGGATGAAAATCCGATTGAAGTAATATCTAAAATTCTAAGATTATTTTCTAAATCATTAACAAAATTAAGAAAATCTTTATAACTTCCGTCAACAGAAAAATCCAAACCCCAAGTTTCATAATCACTCTTACCTGTGGCGTTAAGCCCGTAGTTTGATTTATCTTGAAATACTTGATTACTATTTTTATCTACGGTGTAATATTTAATATCTTTTATAAAAAAATTATAAGGTGCGGCTATTTTTTCTAATTCAAGAATTAATCGAATATTATCAATAGTTTCTGGTAAAAATTTTGAAAGTTTGTCTAAGTTAGCATCACTTATTAAATTTTTTTTACCAGTAAGTTCATCTCTTTTTTTAGCAAGTTCTTTGGAATTTTTAAGAGCTTCTTCGTAAGAAGCTGTTTGTGCTCGAAGCTCAAGAACTTTCTTATACATAGGATCAGTATAAAGAAAAAATCCAGTAATTGAAATTCCTATAAAAATAATTGGCAAAATAAATTTAAACATAATTATTATTCACTACCTTTAACTAAAAAATTTTTTTTATAATTAATAAAATCTTTATCAACAAAAAAATCTAAATTAAAAAGAATATTTCCAGATGCGTCCAAGGAAAGATTAGAAAAAACCGGATCAATTAAATTTTGATTTTTACTAAAAAGATCAGACTGAAGTGCTATGGAGCGATAACCGAGCGCTTGTCCACTCATTTTAACTTTTAATTTTGAATCTTTTTTAGGTTCAAATTCATAGTCAAATTTAGTGTAACGAATATTTTTCATTGTAATATTTTCTAACAATTTAAAAATAGGAGAAATGGTTATATGTTTTGACAATATTTCATTTGAGGCATGTAAACGTTTATCTAATAATTGTAGTTCTATTATTTTAGATTTTTCAAAACTACCTTGAGCTGAATCTAAACTTTTTTTCTGACCAGCAATATCTTTTATTAAAATTGTTTGATAAAAATATAAACCACCAGAAATTAAAAATACTGTAAAAAAAATAAAAATAGAAAAAACAGTTACAAGGCCAACTGGACGCGAAGTAGTAACTCTTTCTTCAACGAGTGGTTTCTTTGGTATAAATGATGTTTGAAAATCTTGTTCCATTATTATATTGTGGCGTTAAGCCCGTAGTTTATATAATATAATTATATTTAAAATATATCAACTACATTATATCATACTTTTATTATATCATATTTATTTGCAACCCCGCACACCCAAATGTGGATAAATAAATCTTCCACTAGATCCAATCTCCTGAGAAATCTTACTGACAAGGTCCAACCTTGTCAGCGGTAATTTTTAATTCTAAAATAATTTTCCGCCGATAATCGGATCAGGCTTATCAGGTGTAATTAAAATAACATTGCCATCTTTATCGGGTACACCAAGAGTTAAAACTTCCGATTCGAAAGGTCCGATTTTTCTTGTCGGGAAATTAACTACTCCCATCATAATCTTTCCTACGAGTTCCTCTTTTTTGTAAAGAGCGACAATTTGGACTGAAGAATTTTTGATACCAATTTCAGAACCGAAATCAATCTTAAGTTTATAAGCAGGTTTTCTGGCTTCAGGAAAATCATTTACCTCAAGAATTTTTCCCACCCTTATATCTAATTTTTGAAAATCATCAATTGTTGCCATAATTATGACTGACAAGGTCCAACCTTGTCAGTAAGAAATTCACTTTTATAATCTAACCAATCTTTTATAAAACTTTTAAATTCTTTTTTTGATTGAAAATAACATGGAAAAGATTTAATATCTAAAATACATTTTTCTTTTCTTTTTTCTCCTATGTAATCTGGATAACTTGAAAAAATATAATTATTTAGATAATTTTCTGCTTTATCCAAATCTTTAATACCATCTTCTGTCCAATTTTTATCAATTAATTTAATTGGATTTAAATGAATGTAAGAAAATAAATATTTTAAATAATTATCTGTATTAGCATGCTTGGCTTTAAATTTACCCTGAAAAAGGGCTCCACTTCTATCGTATTTTTTATTGAAATACATAGTATAAGCAGTGGTTAATTTTTGCATAAACAAACTAATTCCATTTTCTTTGTTTTCTTTTAGGAGTAAATGAAAGTGATTTGGCATTAAACAATAGGCTCCGATACTAACTAAAGTTTCTTCCCTTTCTGTATCAAGCATCTCTGATAAGGTCGAGCCATGCCTAAGGGAATCTCCAAGATCAACACTTAGGCTACTGTTACATAAATACAAAAGAATTAAAAAACGATAATAATCTTTATCATTTTTAAAAATAATCCTTTTGTCGGTACCACGATTATATACATGGTAATATTCACCTATTGATAATTCTATATTTCTGTTCATGCTTTATATTATATCATAATTTCTTGCCGACAATGTCACTGACAAGGTCCAACCTTGTCAGTGAAGATCCTATTCCTATTAATTGAGCTACTCAATAAACATATAATCATAATGTACAACAGTTTTTCCGCCTTTCTTTCCTGCAATTTCTTTAACCTTTTCTGAATCAAATACGCTTATACCAAAACCGATTTTTTTATTGTGCATATTTTTTATTTCTACAACATCACCTTTTTTAAATTCGCCCTCAGTTTTAGTTATTCCGATTGGCAATAAACTCATTGCGCGTTCTTTAGCAGAGAGCATGTCGCCAGCACATTTATTGACGATAATTGCACCCATCGTTAATCCTTCTGAGTACGCTAAACGGCGTTTTGTACTACTTGTTTTTCTAAGCGGAATAAACTTTGTTCCAATTTGGCGGTCATCAATAATCTCCTGCAAGACATTTTTCCTTTTACCATTAGCAATATGCACCGCTATTCCAGAGGCAATGAGTTTCTTTGCGACATTAAATTTTGTTATCATTCCGCCGCGCCCAACACTAGTTTTTTCTTGCGTAATATTTTTTTGAAAATCAGAAATATTATTTAAATTAATTTCAGGAATTGTTTTTGCTGAAGGATCAGATGGGCTTCGATCCAATAGACCATCAACGCTAGTGAGAATAATAACAGCGTCCGCTTTTAATTGTGCCGCGACAAGACCAGCTAATTCATCATTGTCTGTAAAAATAAGTTCTTTGATCGCAATAACATCATTTTCATTTACGATTGGCACAATGCCATCACGAAGTAAATTTAAAAAGCAACGATACATATTTTGATAATGCCCGCGGTCTCTAAAATCCTCCTTCGTAACAAGGACTTGCGCGCAAAGATAATTTTGCTTTTCAAAAAGTCTTGCGTATATTCCCATGAGCTTTACCTGACCAATAGCGGCAAAGACCTGTTTATCTGCAACTGTTTCTGTTTTGTTTGTAAGTTTTAATAGACCACGTCCGGAACCCACCGCACCAGAAGTTATAAGTACAACCTCAAGCCCTTTCTTTTTTAAAAATGAAATTTGTTCAACGATATTTTCAAGAACAACCTTATCAAGGCGACCTTCTTTATTAGAAATTACCCCTGTTCCTATTTTGATAATAATTCTTTTGTACATAACATTAGTTTAATTTATTAATAATTTCTTGCTGACAAGGTTCGACCTTGTCAGGGAATTTATTTTAATTGACGCAAGGCGAGGCCTAAGGCAACTGCAAATTCTGGATCAATACTTTTAAAAACTTTTTCTAAAAAAACTGGAGTGTACACCTTAGTAAAAGGATGGCCAATTTCTATCTCGGCTTGAAAATTTGTTGCCGCTATTTCTTGAAGACCTTTTAAAAGAGACCCGCCCCCAGAAAATATTATTTTTGTAACAGATTTATTATATTTTTTTTCATACCCTAAAATTGTATCATTCATTTTTGAAAAAATATAATCTAAATGAACTTTTATTATACTAGTTAAATCTTTATAATTAGGATTTTCAAAAAGGCCATATTCTTTTTTTATTTTTTCTGCTTGATCAAAAGTAATACCTAAAGATCTAGAAATAGAATCGGAAAATTCTGCCCCGCCCCGATTAATTGTATGGTAATCTTTTACTACACCAAGATCAATTAAAGAAACTCTAGTTAATGATGCGCCAATATCTACTAAAAGAACCAAAGAAAGTTCGTGTTCAAAATTTGCTCTTACTGAAGAAAATATTTCAACCTCAAAAAAATTAGTTTCTAATTGGCACTCAGAAACAATTGAACGATATTTTGAAATCGCATCATTATGAATTGCGACAACGAGAACTTCTGTTTTTTTTGAAGATTCCCTAGATCCATCTAAGGTATTAACTTCTTCAAAAGATAATTCTCTTTTGGGTAAAATAAAATAATCTAAAGAGACTTCATTAATTGGCATTGGTACATATTTTCTAGCTTCAATCGAAACAACGGAAGCTAACTCAGATTCTGCTATTTCAGATGAAAGTTCCATATTAAAAACTAAACTTGATTGCATTGGAATTGAAAGAGAAGCAAAATTTGTTGCAACTCCAGATTGTTTTAAAACTTCCTTTAAGGCCTGAACTATTTTTTCAACTGATAAATTAGTAACTCTTCCAATATCAGTATTGGCATAAGGTCCCAACGAAACTACTCCATATGTTTCTAATATTGCTTTGCCTCCTTTTTTTCTTACCTCAACTACTTTTATAGAGGAAGAACCAATATCAATACCAATAACGCTTTTATTAGCATTACCGGAAAATAATTTAGGACTAAAATTTAAAATTTTTTTATATAAATCAAACATTTTGTTTTATTGTGGCGTTAAGCTGGGACTGTGTTAATATGTATAAATAAGTATAACATAAATTTATGAATTACATACAAGAAATATTAAATTTTGTTTTTCCTATAAAATGTATTTTGTGCGGGAGAAAAGATTTTAATTTATGTATACAATGTCTTACAAATGCCCCAGAAAATCAGAAGGAGGTCCCCTCTTGGATTTTTCCTGTATTGGATTATCAATATCCACCAATTAAAAAAGGTATTTGGCTTTTAAAATATAGTCACAAAAAAGATTTGAGTTTTGTTTTTGCAAAAATTTTATATAGCAAAATTTTAGAAGAACTTTCAGAAAGAAAAATAATGGAAAATTTTTGTAAACCAATCTTAATACCCATTCCATTATCTAAAGAAAGATTTCAAGAACGTGGATTTAATCAAGCAGAATTAATATGTCAGGAATTAATTAAAATTGATAATAATCAAAATTATGAATTAAAAAATAATATTTTAATTAAAATAAAAAATACACCACAACAAGTTAATCTTAAAAACCGAAAAGAAAGATTAAAAAATCTTGCCGGCTGTTTTGTGATAGAAAATAAAAATATGGTAGAAATAAAAAATCGAAATATAATTTTAATAGATGATGTTACAACCACCGGCGCAACCTTAAAAGAAGCAAAAAAAATTCTCAAAAAATCCGGCGCAAAAAACATAATCGCCTTCACAATTGCGCATTAGAATATTACTGACAAGATAAGGTGGAACATTATCCTACAAACTTGTCAGGAATATAATTATTTTTACTTCAACATCTGTGTTACTAATGCAACCATTTGATCTTTCTTTTTTGGGTCACTTTCAGCTATTAAAAGAGTTAGGGCGGTAAGAGCACTGGGATTAATATTACGCATTGTTTTTATTTTTGACTTTCGCAAAAACCAAATAAAAGCAAAAGCGCCAGATCTTTTGTTGCCATCCACAAATGGATGATTTTTTACCATAAAATACAATAAATGAGCCCCTTTTTCTTCAAGTGTTTTATAAACAAATTCGCCACCAAATGACTGCATAACATTTCCAACAATACCCTCAATGCTTTCCTTATTCCTTTCTTGAGCAAAAATATCAGAGGCTTCTCCTTTTTTTATCAATTCAGAACGTAAATTTATTATGGCATCTCTTAATTCTGCTCCAGTTAACTTTACTAGTCTTTTTGTTGAACCAATAATAGTAAGGTTTTCTTTATCATAAGCTTCAAGCGACATCCATGTACTAGCAAATTCCTTAATAATTTCCAATACTGCTTTCGGGTCAAGTGCAATGTGCTCAGGTAAAAGAGTTTGAACATCGGCAACAGATTTCATAAATGCATCGTAGTTTTTTGCGATTTGTTTGCGATTTATGGTGTAGCCACTGGTAATGTTTTCCCTAAGTGTCTTGGTTGCCCACTTACGAAATTCTATAGCCAATTTTGAATTAGTTCTATACCCGACAGCAAGAACCACATCAATGTTATAAAACTGCACCTGGTATGTTTTTCCATCATTTCCAGTATGTGCAAATTTTGCACATACTAATTTTTCGTCCAATTCCTTGTCTTTCAAAAGATTTCGTATGTGCTTTGTCACCACTGAACGCTCACTACCAAAAACATCTGCTATTTGAGCTTGTGTAGCCCAAATTGTTTCCTGATTAAAATCTCCACGAAATTCAATCGCTCCATTTTTAGCCTGATATATTACAATGTTACTTTTATTTTTTTGTTCTATTAATTTTTTCATATATTTTTTTTAGATTTTTATAAAATTTTTAACAATTTAAATTCTGTAAAAATTTATTTTGTGCGCGGTGCAGGACTCGAACCTGCGACCTTTTCAGTGTAAATGAATTGCTCTACCAACTGAGCTAACCGCGCAAAACTTAATTATATTCTAACTTATTTTTTTAAAAATTTCAAATATTCGCAACCTATTATCTAAAATTTACAAAAAATATGCGGTCGCACAATTTTGCTAAATTTTTATATTAAATTTAAATTATAAAGGAGGCTACTTTTTATTAGTAACCTCCTTTTTTTGTTTTATCTTCTAAAGAACAAATAATTACTTTGTGCCAACACGCCACATTTTTATGCTACATTTTATGTAGCGTGT
>JBBUBU010000051.1:0-3428 GCA_038058115.1 Patescibacteria group bacterium
ACATTATTGAAAACCTCGAAAGTGATAATGAATCAGCTCAAAAAATGCAAAAAGCAAAGTCGAAATTATTCCAAAATTTAACAAAAAATTCACCGGTATGATACACTAATTTGGGTATCATTCTTGGATTATAAAATACTTGGTTACTTAAAAAATATCAATAATTTTTAGGCGTAATTCTTTTTTCCCACCGAATAAGGAGAGGTCAAAATTTGCTAATAAATTTACTGAATTTCCTTCCGATTCATTAGTAATTTCTTTTTGAAAAGATTCTGGATTGTAGAAAAAAGAAATTGCTTTAACAGTTTTTTGTAAGTAAGCTTTCTGTAAGTCCGACTTATTCGTACTCGAGAAGTCTGACTTATCAGAAAACTTACTTTCCGAAAACTCAGAAAAAATAATTTCCAAATGTTCTTGCGAATTATTTTTTCCAAATTTTTTAATTTTTTCAATTTTAATTTTTTCAAAAAGAAAAATTGGTTTTGGATTTCCTAAACCGAATGGTCCCATTTTTTCAATTTCTGAATAGTTTTGCATATTTACTGTGTTTAGATTTATTTTTAGGTCGTAATGATCTAACTTGGTAGCTAAACAGAAATCAAGGTTCGACCTTTGGGCTCCCTCAAGGTCGAACCTTGATTTCTGTTTAGCTACTAAACCAAGTTCTAAAAATTTTTTGCACAAATTTTCTTCCAAAGAATGAATTTGTTCATTGTGCACAGTAAAACCACCTGAAGCTTCATGTCCTCCATATCCCATAAAACATTCTTGCACTTCATTCATTAATTTTACAACTGAAATTGATCCATCTGAGCGACAAGAACCCTTGATGCAAGAATTTTCATCTTTACTCCAAACAAAAACTGGTTTTTTATATTTTTCACAAATTTTTCCCGCGACCAAACCCAATACACCCAATTTCCAATTTGGATTGCCGATCACAATTACTTCTTTTAAAATTCTATTTTCATCTTCAAATTTTTTATTTACCTCGCGCATAATATTTATCACAATTTTTTTTCTCTCGTCATTTATTTTAGTTAAATGTTCTACGAGTTGATCCGCTTCAATTTCATTTGTGGTTGACAATAATTCAAAAGCGCGTTGAGGATTATCCATTCGAGAAGCTGCATTCAGGCGCGGGGTAATAGTAAAACCCAAATCATCTTCAGTTAAAAATTTTTGATTAATATTTGTTTTTGTTAAAAGTTTTTGTAAGCCGGGGCGAGGAGATTTGCGTAAAACTTTTAAACCAAAATAAGCCAAGGCTCTATTTTCGCCCAGAAGTGGAACCATATCGGAAAGAGTTGCTATGCCCGACATATCTAAAAACCATTTTTCTGCCCCATTTTTTATTTTAAAATTCTCGCCATATTTTTTTAAAAAACCTTGAGTAAATTTAAACATTACTCCTGCGCCACATAACATTTTTTCTGGGTAATTATCTATTTTGGGATTTAAAATTGCAAAAGCATTTGGTAAAATTTCTGGCGGCAAATGGTGGTCAGTAATTATTACATCAATGCCCAGTTCATTTGCTAAAGCTGTTTCCTTAACTGCTGTAATACCAAGATCAATAGTAATTAAAAGTTGTATTTTTTTTTCAGCAAATTTTTTAATTGCTTCAATGTTAAGTCCATACCCCTCAGAATTTCTTTGGGGGATGTAAACCTCATAATTTTGATAATTAATTTTTTTAAATAAATCACTTAAAATTACTGCCCCTGGAATTCCATCGCAATCATAGTCGGCGTAAATAATTATTTTTTCATCTTGGTTAATTGCTTGAAAAATTCTTTTACAAACTTTTTCCATATCACGCATCAAAAAAGGGTCGTGCAAATCACGTTCATAATTTGGATTTAAAAAAAACTCAATTTGTTCTGAGCCAATAATTCCTCTTTTTTCTAATAAATTTTTTAAGAAGTCAGAATATATTTGCATTATTTAATGTATTGCAAAACTTTATAAAAAAAAAGTTTGTTATTCCAATTTTTTTCCTCCTACGCCTATTCTGAGTACAGAACAGGAACCCTCGGAGTTAAAAAAATTGAAATATCAAACTTTTTTTTATAAAGTTTTGCAATATGAATTTATATTTTGTCAGAAATTTCTTTTTGTAATTTTTGTAATAGATTTTCAATGGTGATATTTTCAATTTTTTCACCAGCGCGAGTTTCGATTGTAAGTGTTTTAGACTCGTTTTCTTTATCGCCAATTACAATTAAGTAAGGAATTTTTTGTATTTTTGCATTACGAATTTTTTTACCAAGAGACTCATTTGAATCGTCAAGTTCAACTCGTATTGTTTCTTTTAGAAATTTAAAAATTTCTTCCGCATAAGCTAAATGTTTTTCTGCGGAAATTGGCAAAATTTTTATTTGCACAGGAGATAGCCATAAAGGAAATGCCCCGGCAAAATGCTCAATTAAAAGTGAAGCACATCTTTCTAGGGAACCAGTAATTGCCGCATGGATCATAGCAATTCTTTCATTTTCTCCATTTTCGTTAACACAAGTTAAATCAAATCTTTCGGGAAGATTTAAATCTAATTGAATTGTGGCAATTTGTATTTCGCGTCCAGTAACAGTTTCAGCCATAAAGTCTAATTTGGGACCATAAAGAGCTGCTTCGCCAGGTCCTTCAAAATAATTTATTTTTTGTTCCACCACTAATTCACGTAAAATTTTTTCTGCTTCGTCCCAAATTTCTGGCGTACCTAAATATTTTTTCATATCTATCGGGTCTCGAAAAGACAACCTAACTTTTTTTAAATCAAAACCCAAAGTTTTATAGAAAATATTAATAATATTCCAGATTTTTAAAATTTCTTCCTTGATTTGATTTCTTCGACAAAAAACATGAGCATCGTCTTGGGTAATAGAAATAACTCGCGATAAACCACTTAATTCACCTGACTGCTCGTCTCGATAAACCATGGTAGTTTCTGAATACCTTTGTGGCATTTCTCGATAAGAATGTATTTTTCTAGCGAAAATTTGAGTATGATGCGGGCAGCTCATTGGCTTCATCGCATATTCTTTTCCTTCGCGAGTTTTAATTTGAAAAAGTTCTTCCGAAAATTTATCCCAGTGTCCAGATTTTTTATATAAATCAATTTTAGTAATGTGGGGAATTGCCACTTTTTGATAACCGTCTTTCTTGCGAAGGTCTTGCACAAAGTTATTAATTTCTTCTCGTAAAATAGTTCCCTTGGGTGTCCATAAAGGCAAACCTGGTCCAACTAAATCTGAAAAAGTAAATAAATCTAATTCTTGCCCCAAAACCCTGTGGTCATTTTTGTCTAATTTATTTTCTTCTGTTTTGTTTTTATTTTCATTTTGCATATTTTTTACCGTTAATTACAAAACTTTTTCTTGGCATAAGTTTTTAAAACCACGCATAATTTTCTGCTGAAAATTTGCTAT
>JBBUBU010000052.1:0-2484 GCA_038058115.1 Patescibacteria group bacterium
GTTCTTCCAATTAAAAATTTTTTTTGAACAGGTCCCCAAACTCTAGAATCAGAACTCCATGGCCTATTGTCTCCTATCATATAATATTCATCATTTTTTAATTCATAATATATATTATCATTACTTGGATTTTTTACATAGGGTTGTTCCAAAATAAAACCATTTTTATTTTCTTCATTGATGATAGTAATTTCACTTCCAACAATTTTTATTTTTTCATTCGGTAAACCAATAATTCTTTTTATAAAATATTTTTTAGGATCTTTTGGGTACCTAAAAACAGCTACGTCAAATCTTTTTGGTTGACCTAATATATAAGATACTTCATCAATTATCAAATAATCTTTATTTTGAAAAGTTGGGACCATTGAAGAACCAGAAACAACAAATGGTTGTGCAATAAAAAAACGAATAAAAAGGGCAGCAATAATTACCCAAAGAGTAAATCTTATCTGCTCGTCCCAGTTATCCTGTGGCGTTAAGCTAGGGCTTTCTTTTTTTAATTCTTCATCCATATTTAGTGCATTATAGCATAAATTTAAAAAAAATGATATTATTATATTTATATGTATATTATAGTAGGTTTAGGAAATCCTGGGGAAGAATACGAAAACAATCGGCACAATGTCGGGTGGATTGTTTTAGATTTTATTTTAGGAAAAAAAAATGGAAAAAATATTGAATGGCACGAGGTCCCCAAGAAGGCTAAAACTTTTTTTTACAAAGATTCAGTTGCAAAAAAATCAGTTGAATATTTGAAGCCTCTTACTTTTATGAATAAAAGCGGGTCGGCTGTTTTATCTAGTAAAGAGAAAAACAAAGTTTCACTTGAACATATTATTGTGATTCATGATGATATTGATTTACCTTTGGGAAAAATAAAATTATCTTTTAATCGTTCCTCGGGTGGCCATAATGGTTTAAATTCTATTATTAAATCACTAAAGTCTCAAGAATTTTTAAGAATTAGAATTGGAATTGCTCCAGTAACTCCTAGTGGGAAAATTAAAAAACCAAAAGGTGAAGAGGCAGTATTAAAATTTTTATTGGGTAATTTTAAAAAAGATGAATTAGAGAAAATAAAAAAACTTTCTAAAAAAGTTGCTGAAGCCTTAGAAATTATTCTTTCCGATGGTCGAGAAAAAGCAATGAGTGTATGTAATCAATGATGAATTACAAAACTTAATAAAAAAAGTTTGATATTCCAATTTTTTCCTCCTACGCCTATTTTGGGTACAAAACAGGAACCCTCGGAGTTAAAAAATTGAAACATCAAACTTTTTTTATTAAGTTTTGTAATTAATAATAAAAAAATGCTTTCAAATATAATTAAAATTTTTTTACCGACTAGTTTTGCTTTTTTGTTGGGTATTTTGATTACCCCAATTGCAACTCATTTTTTTTATAAATATAAATTATGGAAGAAAAAAACAAAAAGTGAAACTAGTAAATCAGATGAATTTAAATTAAATAATAAAAAAAGGGAAGAAAATGAATTGTCGGTGCCATGCGTCGGCGGAATTATTGTTTGGGTTTCTGTTTTATTTTCTATTTTTCTATTTTCTTGTTTAGCAATTATTTTTTCTGATTCATTTTTTAATAAATTAAATTTTTTGAGCCGCTCTCAAACTTTTATACCATTGGCAATTTTTATTTTAGGAGCTACTTTTGGATTAATCGAAGATGGTTTAGAAATAATGGGTAAAGTACATATTACAAGAAATGCATTTTGGTATACAAAATTAAAAATTTGCATAGTTTCGCTTTTGGGATTTATTGCAGGTTATTGGTTTTATTTTAAATTAGGTATGACTTCAATTCATATACCATTTAATGGGCCATTGGAACTTGGAATATTTTTTATATTATTTGTTATTATAATTATGCTTGCAACTTTTTCTGGAGGAGTGATAGATGGTTTTGACGGACTTTCCGGTGGAGTTCTAGCGGCTATTTTTAGTGCATATTCAGTAATTGCTTTTGCAAATAATCAAATTGATTTAGCCGCTTTTTCTGGAGTAATAGTCGGTGGAATTTTAGCATTTCTGTGGTTCAATATTCCACCCGCTAGATTTTATATGGGGGAGACTGGAATTATGGCATTAACAACTACTTTAGCAACGATGGCATTTTTAACTGATACCGTTTTATTATTACCAATAATCGCTTTTCCATTAGCAATAACTTCTTTGTCAACTATTATTCAAATGCTGTCTAAAAAATTTAGAAATGGTAAAAAAGTTTTTTTAATCGCACCCATTCATCATCATTTTGAAGCCCTAGGCTGGCCTTTTTATAAAGTTGTAATGCGTTTTTGGATAATTTCAATTATTTTCGCCATTATCGGCATAATTTTTGCAATTATTAGTCGGTGATTACGACTTAGTCACCCGGTGACCAAGTACAGTTCAGGTTTAAATTCAGGCCCGTTGTATCTACTCACAACCCTGAGCAACGCTTCTCAAGCAATGGCAAAACAACATC
>JBBUBU010000053.1:0-9292 GCA_038058115.1 Patescibacteria group bacterium
AAAGCTAAATTATTTTTTGAAAGAATAAATTTAATATCTTGAGCTGTTCTATTTTTATTATCAGTCAATGTTTCAATAATAATACCTACTCCACCTGGACCATAAGCCTCATAAGAAATATTTTCCATATTCGCACTCGACTCATTTGCTTTTTTAATTGCTCTTTCAATATTTTCTGCTGGCATATTTACTTTTTTTGCTTTTTCAATTGCAGCACGCAAACCAGGGGATTCTTTTCCACCAGCAAGTTTTGCCTCAACTGAAATAAAACGCACCAACTTCGAAAAAATCTTGCTTTTTTTCGCATCGGTAAGTTCCTTTTTATGTTTTATGGTTGACCATTTGCTATGTCCGCTCATATTATTAATGATAGCATACTAAATCGTAAATTGTGAAACTTAGGTAAATGTACATTATCCTGACGGCCGTCAGTATAGTGTGCATAAATTACAAAACTTGTTACAGGCAATCCCAAGTCAGACCTTAAAGATAAAATTTTGCATTGACATTACTATAGCCATCGTATATACTTTGGTATATGAAAACAATTATTAATATTAAGGCTGATATTGATATCAAAAAAAGTGCTCAAGGGATTGCGGAAGAACTTGGGCTTTCTTTGAGTACTGTGATAAATGCTTATTTGCGTCAATTTGTTAGAAATAGGGAGATACATCTTAGCACCTCTCCTCATATGTCTTTGGAATTGGAAAATTATTTAAGTAAAATTGAAAAAGATATTAAAATTCAAAAGAATTTTTCGGGACCATTTTCATCTAAAAAAGAATTAAACAAATATTTTTCATCTTTATGAGATTATATTTTCACAAGGAATTTGAAAAGCAGTACAGAAAGCTTAGAAAAAATGAACAACAAAAAGTTCTAGAACGAATTATTTTATTTCAAGAAAATCACCTTGACCCAATTTTGGAAAATCACTCATTGCAAGGAAAATATTTTGGCTATCGTAGTATCAATATTGCTGGCGACTTACGGGCAATCTTTATCAAAATAGGAATTGATGAATATCGATTTGTAAAAGTAGGAAGTCATTCAGAACTTTATAGATAAAGTTATTTGCATAATCTATTTTACTTATGCTATATTTTAACTATGAGTCAAAATTCTAAAACTCCAAAATTTGATATTCTAATTGGGGATATTTTAAAAAATCTTGTGCCGCACATGCGTTCTTGTAAGTGGCAGGGGGAACATAAATATTGCGAATGGGAGTTTGAGGTTACGGGAGAAGATATACTATTTCTAAAAATGTTCCGAGTGCCTCCACCTAATTATTGTCCCACTTGTCGGCGGATGAGACGCTTGACTTATGCAAGTATTTTTCAGTTTTTTCAAATAAAATGCCAAGCACCTAATCATGAAGAAACAATGCTATCAGTTTTTTCTAAAGAATGCCCATTCCCAGTTTATGATTATAAATATTTTATTTCTGATGAGTTTGATCCTTTTTCTTTTGGAAATAAATATAAAATAGATAAAAGCCCCCTAGAGCAATTTTGGGAATTTAGGAAAAAATTTCCAGTACCCTCATTATTAAATAGAGATCCTTCTTGTATAAATAGCGAATATTCCAGCGGTGGGAGAAATTTAAAAAATGGATATTATGTTTCTGGTTGTTATGGTTCTGAAAATATTTGGTACTCTACCATGATTGTTAAGAGTAAAGAGATAATGGATTCTTCTAGGATTGAAAAATCTGAATATGTTTATGAAGGATTTGCCTCTAAAAATATTTATAAATCTTCCTTTATTTATTTTTCTCATGATTCTATGGATAGTATGTTTCTTTTTGACTGCAAGAATTGCAATGATTGTTTTGGTTGCGTAAATTTGCGTAATCAAAAATATTGTGTTTTTAATAAACAACTATCGAAAAAAGATTATGAATCTTTTTTGTGTTCTATTTATTCTAAAAATAAATCAATAACTAGAAATAAAATTAAAGAATATGAAAAAAAGTTTTGGGTTTTAGTAAAAAGTTTACCAATGAATGCTTCTAGAAATATTGCAGTAGAAAATGTCTCAGGCGTCTTACTTAATAATGCTAAAAATATTTTCGATGTTAATTCTTCCGAAAATAGTGAAAATATTCGCCATTCTGACGGGGCTTTAGGACACAAAGATTCAATGGATGTTTTATACTCAGGATCTTCCGAATTGCTTTATGAAGTAAGTAATGTAGGTTCTAATTCTAGTATGGTGAAATTTTCCATTTATTCAAAATTTTCTACTGATTCTGAGTTTTTGTTTAATTGTAAAAATGTAAGCAATTGTTTTATGTGTTTTGGTCTACAAAATAAATCTTTTTGTGTTTTAAATATTCAATATAGCCCCGAAGAATATTTTTCTTTGTTGGATGAAATAAAAACTAAAATGATGCAAAGTGGAGAATATGGCGATGGTTTGGGTTTAGAATTTTCCCCCCAAGCTTATAATTTTTCTCTGGGACAAATTTCTTTTTTACTAACTGATGCTGAGATTATAAAATTAGGTGGTTATCTTGCGAAAATACCAGAGAGTAATGCCGGCGACTCCAAACTTCTTTCTATGGAAGAAATTCCTCAAACCATCGAGGAAGCATCAGATGATATAATTAATTTTGGAATTAAATGTGAAAAAACTGGTCGACCTTTTCGAATTACAGCTTCCGAACTTAAATTTTTAAGAAATATGAAACTTCCTCTTCCAACCATCCATCCAACTTTCCGCATGCAAAGTCGTTTACTTTTGGCTCCAGTCGCTAAACAATATTCTACCCAGTGTGCCAAATGCGGCAAATCAATTTTTTCAATTTTTGACCCTAAAGAAAATTATATTTTATACTGTGAGAAATGTTATCAACGGGAAGTTTATTAAGTTTTGTAATTTTATTTTATTTTTAGTATAATATAAGTATGGATGAAGATAAGGATGTAGAAAAAGAAATAAAAGAAAAATTTGATAGTCTGCCTAAAGAGGTGCAGGAGGTTATTATGTCTTCCAATTATGAACAGACATTAATTGAGATTGGTCAGAAATTTAAATTAACAGTTGGGCAACTTGATATTTTAGCGCGCGAGACAACTTTTGCTTTGATGGGGATTATTCCTTTAGATGATTTTGAGGATGGTTTAACATACGAGCTTGATATAGAAAAAAAAGAAGTGCTGGAAATTCTTAAAGATGTTAATGAAAAAGTTTTTTTAAATATTAGAGAGCTATTGAAATTAATTAACATTAAAGATGAAGAGAAATACGCGGCTGAGAGTTTAGTTGAAAATAAAGAGAAAAATAAAGAGCAAGAGCAAAATGCTGCAGAAATTCTTCCCACCGAAATAGTTCCTAGCGCCGAAAATGTTGCCTCAAAAATAGACCAAAGCATAGAACAAATGTCCGGTTTATCTGTTTTAGAAAAAAAATTTTCTGGCACTTTTCAATCATCAACTAAAACAACCGATCATTCCTTAGGCGTTGGGGGTAAAACAGCGGACCCATACAGAATGGATCCGAATGCGTAAAAATAGATTTCAAGGTCGGACCTTTTTGAATTCTTAAGGTCCGACTTTGGAGCGAAAACTATTAAAAATAATCAAATTAGATTATAATATACATGAATTATGAAACTTCATATAAAATGATAATTTTACTTTTACTTAGGTCTTAAGTTTCGTAATTCAAAGAATAATAAGATGCGATTCCAAGTCCCACAATTTTTAGAGATTGAAGATAAAATTTTTGGTCCTTTTACATTTAAGGAATTTGTTTATTTGGTTGGTGGCGGAGGATTGTGTTTTGTGCTTTATAAAATACTTGGTTTTCTTTTGGGTTTTATACCAATAGCAGTTATTGCTGGTTTTAGTTTAGCTCTTGTTTTTTATAAACCAAATAATCAACCATTTCTTAATATGGTTGAAGCCGGTTTTGTTTATTTAATGCAGGATAGATTTTATATTTGGAAAAGAAAAAAAATAACTCAAGACAAAATTTCAGTATTAAAAAGTAAGCATGATAAAAATTTTAATTTAGTAGGAGAAGCAGAAGAAAATGATATATCAAACACGCTTAACGCCACACAATTAAATACTGGTAAATTAAAAGATTTGGCTTGGGGTTTGGATATTTTAGATAAGAAAAAATAATAGAAAAATTATGTCATTAAATGTAAAAGCAACTCAAGATTTTATTCCGATAAAAGAAATAAGGGACGGAATAGTTATTTTAAAAGACGGTGGACTTCGCGCTATCGTTATGGCAAATTCTGTTAATTTATCTTTACGATCGGACGACGAACAGAGAGCGACCCTTTCTCAATTTCAAAGTTTTTTAAATACTTTAGATTTTTCTGTTCAAATATCTATTCAATCGCGAAGATTAAATATTAAACCATATCTTCTTCTTTTGGAAGGTAGAATGAAAGTTCAAAATGAGCCATTATTAAAATTACAAACTCGTGAATATATTGATTTTGTTAGAAATTTTACCGATTCAGTTAGTATTATGACTAAAAATTTTTTTCTTATTGTGCCTTATACTCAAACAAATTTTACACCCAGCTTAAGTATTTTTGGTAAATTCTTTTCAAGAAAAAGTTCGGAAGAAGTAAATTTAGCAGAAAAATTAAATTTTGAAGAAAAAAAATCCCAGTTAGAACAAAGGGTTGGAGTTATTCAGCAAGGGTTGAGTCGTTGCGGTGTTAAATCTGAGCAATTAGGCACAAAAGAAGTGGTCGAATTATTTTATAAAACATTTAATCCGGGTGAAGTTGGTGAAACTGAAATGCAAGTTGGGTAACATACTTTCGGACACGATATTTTTTTAGTTATTTGTTTGCAATTAACAATGTGTTTATGATATATTTTATTTATGAGAACATCAATCAATATTGAAATTGATAGGGAGACAGGGATATATGCAAGAGAAATTGCCACAGGTCGTGGCATTTCTTTAGGTGTGCTTGTAAATACCTATTTAAAAAAATTAATTAAAAGCAAAGAGGCTTGTTTTACCTTACCCTACAAAATGTCTTTGAGGCTTGAGAAATATCTTAGTAGAATAGAAAAAGATATTCAAAAAAATAAAAATATATCTGGCGTATTTTCTTCTGCTAAAGATCTAAAAAAATATCTGCATGATGAGAATTAAATTACATAGTGATTTTAAAAAATTATATAAAAAGTTATCAAAAAAAGATCAGCAAAAAATAGATGCGCGACTAACTTTGTTTATGAGTAATCCTTTCACATTAGTTTTAAATAATCACCTACTAAATGGTAAATGGAATGGCTATAGAAGTATTGATATAAAGGGGGATTTAAGAGCTTTATATAAAGTTGTTAATGATCAGGAATGTATTTTTATTGCTTTGGGTAATCATAACAATTTGTATTCTTAAGTTAATTAAAAAAATATTGAGGTCTAACGTTTTAATATGTCAATTTTTACTAAAATTTTTGGAAATCAAAAAATAGATGCTAATGAAACTCAAGCATCTATTTTGCCGATTTTGCCGGAGCAAATTTACGAATCGGCAACTCTTGAGCTTCAAGATGTTATTGCTCCATCGGCTTTAAAAATTGAAGCAAAATCTTTGAGCTTGGGTGATAAAATTGCTCGCACATTTTTTATAATTTCTTACCCAAAATTTTTAAGAGATAATTGGTTTTCGCCTATCATTAATTTAGATAAAATTTTTGATGTTTCAATTTTTATTCATCCCATAGATACTTCTATAGTTTTAAGACAATTTCAAAAAAAAGTTGCGGAAGTCCAAAGTCAAATTAGTATTCGTGCATCTAAGGGTATGGTGCGAGATCCAATGTTGGATACGGCTTATGTTGATTTGGAAAATTTACGCGACAATTTAATGCAAGCACAAGAAAAAATGTTTGATGTTGGAATTTATATTACAATTTATGCCGACAATGAATTAGAACTTTACAAAACTGAAAATGAAATAAAATCTATTTTGGAGTCTAAGTTAATTTATGTTAAACCAGCTTTGTTCCAGCAAGAAGATGGTTTTAAAAGTGTAATTCCAATTAATAATGATTTATTAAATGTTCATCAAAAATTAAATTCGGAACCTCTGTCCAGTATTTTTCCATTTATTTCTTTTGACTTAACAATGGATCGTGGGATACTTTATGGAGTTAACAGGCATAATTCAAGTCTGGTTATTTTTGATCGTTTTTCTTTGGAAAATTATAATTCAGTAATTTTTGCTAAAAGTGGCTCGGGCAAAAGTTATTTTACAAAATTAGAAATTTTGAGATCTTTAATGTTTGATATAGATGTAATTGTAATTGATCCTGAAAGAGAATATGAATATTTATCCGAAGCGGTTGGAGGTAGATATTTTAATATTTCACTTTCTTCAGATCATCACATTAATCCATTTGATTTGCCAATTCCAAGAGAAGACGAATCGTCGGATGATGTTTTGCGATCTAATATAATTAACTTAGTTGGATTATTTAGATTAATGTTGGGTGGTTTAACTCCGGAAGAGGATTCAATTGTTGATAGAGCTGTTTCGGAAACTTATGCGATGAAAGATATTACTCCTGAGTCGGATTTTTCTAATATTGAAGCGCCACTACTTTCTGATTTTGAAATAGTTTTAGCTGGGATTGAGGGGAGTGATTCAATTATTCAACGCTTAACAAAATATACTCGAGGCTCTTGGTCAACTTTTTTAAACAAACCCTCCAATGTTGATATCAATAAAAGATTTGTGGTTTTTTCAGTACGCGATATGGAAGATGAATTAAAACCGGTTGCGATGTATATTGTTATGCATTATATTTGGACAACCATTCGTAAAAATTTAAAAAAGCGTTTACTTATAGTTGATGAAGCTTGGTGGATGATGAAATCGGAGGACACTGCTTCATTTTTGTATTCTATGGCAAAGAGAGGAAGAAAATATTATTTAGGACTTTCAACGATCACCCAAGACACCGCCGACTTTATGAAGTCTTCTTATGGCGCGGCGATTGTTACTAATTCTTCAATTCAAATTCTTTTAAAACAATCACCGACCGGAGTTGATGCTTTGCAAAAAACTTTTAATTTAACTGATGAAGAAAAATATTTACTTTTAGAATCTGGAGTTGGGGAAGGAATATTTTTTGCCGGCCTGAAACATGTTGCGATAAAAGTTATTTCTTCTTATACCGAAGATCAAATAATAACTTCCGACCCTTCCCAAATTCTCGCCATAAAAAAAGCAAAACGAGACCTAGAAGAAGGGGGAATTAATAAATAACCACGATAACTCGCTGACAAGGTTCGACCTTGTCGGTGAAGGAAGTGAGGTGGTGACAAATTGTCACCGACTGAAAATGGTGGTGGCAGACGGTAAATAAAGTTGGAACATACATGGGGACAAATTGTCCCCAGATAGAAATGCTTACAGATACTGGAAAATACAGATCATAAAAATATGAAAGGACTGAAAACGCAAAGTTTGCGAGACCATATGACGGATGCGGAATTAATTTTTACAGCATTGGCGGAACTTTCCACTCGCCAAATAGCCGAGACAATGCAAACGAAAGGTTTGGAAGAAAATAAAATACCAGCGATAAAGGGTGGGCAAATTGCTAAAGGGGCAAGAAAAGAATTGGAAGCCAAAACGGGCAAGTCGGTCGTATCTGGTAAGAATTTTTTATTACAAAATAACGAAAAGAAAAGAAAAAATATTTAGCTCAAAGATAAAATCTTATAAAAAGAAATAATTAAAGTTGCAATTAATTCTTGAACTCGGGGCATTTTTCTTGCATAGATTTAAGTAAATATGATACAATAGAAGAAGCTTTATTTATAATATATTTTTGATAAAGTTACTTATATTATTAATTTAAAATTTATTATGGGATTTGAACAATTACATCATGATGAGCCGAAGATAAATAAGGTGGAAAATCCACCAGTTGATCCTGGGGTATCTGAAAAAAAGAAAACAGGAAATGAATACGCATCAAAGATTAAAATAACATTAAATGCTATTACTGCGGCACTTATGTTATTGAGCGCTACGCCAGCTTTTGCTGAGCAAAAGGCAGAAAACTTAAATGAGTCTCAAAAGATAGAGTTGCAAATTCAAAAACTCAAAGAGCAACAGCGCGTCTTAGAAAACAAAGAACGCCAGGAAAGACACGACCAAAAACTTGAAAATTTTAAAACAATTCTTGATTCTTTCAAGGTAAAAGGTTTAAGCCTTGGTAAGCCTAATTTTGACTCTAGGCATTACGAGGAGCATGGTATATATATTGATAGTAAGTATATAGGAGATATAAGAAACCCTGGCCATGCAATGAGTTTTTTGGAAGACGGGTCTGATTTTAAGATAGAGGTGGAAAAACTATTAAGAGAAAAAGGTATATATTCTAAGGAAGCTATAAAAGAAAAAATTCCTTTTAATATTGAACCCGATGCACAAATGATCATGAACAAGTGGGGGTGGAAAATAAAGGGTGAAAAAATAGATTTTGGAAGTCGCACCCAAGAACTTGATCTCAATGGTGATGGTGGTGGTGGAACAAAAGACATAGACATTTCAGTCATTAATGATGGCGTAATTTTTATTATGGTTGAAAACATGGATGGAACATTTGATACAGTCTATGGTGTTAATGGAAAAATTTTGCAGGAATTTAAATAAAATATAAATAATATGGTAATTAAAATAATCAATCACATAAAAGAGGATTTAAATAAGACAATTATTGCTTCTTTGCTGACCGAAGAGCAAAAAAATCTTTGGCTTGATTTGATTAATAAAATTACAGACGAAGAAGTAGTAGCAATTTTTGATACATTGCAAAATGATTCTAATATTTTGAGTTTTTTAACTAAAAATTTACAAGATAAATTGCAGGCAATAAATTCAAAAGATGAATCTTTGTGGCAAACAATAACAAAAGATGAAGAAGAATATATAAATTCTAATAGTTAAATCTCGCACGCAAACAACAAATTAAAAATCTTCTATTTTAGTTTGTCACAAAGTTTAACCTTGTCAGGGAAAGATCAGACCTTAAGAATTCAAAAAGGTCTGATCTTGGAAAACCCATTCAATTATGTCAAAAAACACTAAAAAATTAGTTTTATTGGATGCGCATGCGATTATTCATAGGGCATACCACGCTATTCCTGATAGTTTTTCGTCTGGTGGTGAGCCGACTGGGGCCCTGTATGGCCTTTCTAGTATGTTAATGAAAATAATTACTGACTTGAAGCCAGATTATGTTATTGCATGTTATGATTTACCGCAAAAAACTTTTCGGCA
>JBBUBU010000054.1:0-5661 GCA_038058115.1 Patescibacteria group bacterium
CTCATTTTGCGTTAGAATCCGAACCTCATTTGGGTATCATCTTGTATTAGACAAGACTGGGATTGTATTAATATTTGTATTTATGGTATTATGTATATATGAAGAAGTTTTTTATATTTAATTTTTTGTTTCTGGTTATTTTTTTATTTTCAGCAAATTTTGTTTTAGGTACTGATAAAGTAACTGATCAAGGTGTACCGATTGTTCATGTAACTGATCAAGGTGTACCTCCCGCCGAACAAACCACCATCCCAATTAAAATCAACAATCCTCTTAGGGATGTTGCGAACACTATTCCCGCTTTTATACAAATAATTTTAGAGGGCGCAATTAAGATTGGTATGCCAGTTGTTGCTTTGGCAATTATTTATTGTGGTTTTCTTTTTGTTGCCGCTAGGGGAAATGAGACTGAAATTACTGCAGCTAAAAATGCTTTTTTATGGACGGTAATAGGTGGAGCAGTATTATTGGGTTCTTGGGCCTTGGCTCAAATGATAGCAAGTACAGTTGACCAATTTGGTATACTGTCCATTGTCGGCTCTCAATCGTAATTTCTATTGATGTTTTTATTTAATTATGCTAGTATCAAAGGATTCCAAGGTACGACCTTTTTAAAATTCTTAAGGTCAGACCTTGGAGCTAAAAGTATGAGACACAGTAATAAAAATAGAAAATTTGGAAGAGATCAAAACCAGAGACACGCTTTGTTGCGTTCTTTAATTCTTAATTTAATTAGACGCGAGAAAATAAAAACAACTGAGCCAAAAGCAAAAGAAATAAGACCATTAGTTGAAAAATTTGTTACTCAAGCAAGGGCTGGTACTTTAGCAACAAGAAGATCAATAATTTCTAAACTTGCAAATCACACCACAGAAGTTAAAAAACTTTTTGAAGTTATTGCGCCAAAATATTTAAATAAGGCTGGAGGTTATACTAGGATATTAAAATTAGGTCAAAGAAAAAGTGACGGCGCAAAAATGGCGGTGATTGAATTTGTATAGAATATGGAAGTCAAGTTTTTGGATAAGTCAGACTTCCCGGATTACCGGATAAGTCGGACTTCCCAAAAACTTGACTTCTAAAGTTATAAAATAAAAATAATAAAATGAAAAAAACAGAAGTAAAAACAGAATTAACGACAGAAGTAAAAAAAGAAGCAAAGACAGAATTAATTAAAGAATTAAAGTTAATAGATGCAGCAGGGAAGACACTGGGAAGAGTTGCAAGTAATGCAGCATTATTTTTAATGGGTAAAAATAATGCTGCATACCAAAGACACACTTATTCTGGTTATCCAGTAAAAATTATAAATGCTTCAAAAATTAAAATTACTCCAAAAAAATTATCTGAAATTCAACATTTAAGATATTCTGGTCGACCAGGTGGATTAAAAATCATGAAAGCCAGTTATACAGTTAAGACAAAGGGGTATCCAGAATTAATGAAGTTAGCAATTTTTCAAATGCTTCCTGATAATAAATTAAGAAAAACAATGATGACTGGTTTAATAATAGAAAATTAGTGCCATAATAATATTATGATAAAAAAAGAAAACAAAGAAAATATAGAGAAGTCCCATCTTAACGCTAGATATATAGAAACAATCGGTAGAAGAAAAACTTCTTCTGCGCGTGTTAGACTTTCTGAAGCTGCAAAAAATAGTTTTATTGTTAATGGGAAAAATGCTAGAGAATATTTTCAAACAGAAAATCAACGTCTTTTAATTAAAGATCCAATTGATAAAAGTTTTTCTGGTAACAGTGTTTTGAAATGGAAAGTAGAAGTAAAGGTTATTGGTGGTGGAATTAATTCTCAAGCAGAAGCAGTGCGCCATGGCTTATCCAGAGCTTTGGTTAAATTTGATAATCAAAGTTCTAGTACAAAAATTGAAAAACTTGAAGATACTGAAAGTCCCAGCTTAACGCCCCAGGATTTTAAAACTAACACGCTTAACGCCACAGGGCTTAGCATTCGTGAGAAATTAAAATCTTTGGGTTACTTAAAACGTGATCCTCGATCTAAAGAGCGTAGAAAGTTCGGTCTCAAAAAAGCTCGTAAAGCTCCACAGTGGTCTAAGAGATAAAAAATATAATGCTCAAAGGTCCAACCTTAAGGTCCCAGCTTAACGCCACACAGAGTCTAAAAGGTCGTACCTTGGAATCAATAAAAGTATGGATGATAAAAATTCTAACAATCATACCGATGATGAAAAAAATAATGTAGAAGAAGTTGAAAACAATGAAGATGATTCAGAGCTTTTGGAGTTTGAATTTAATGATGATGGGGAAGAGGATTTGAAAAAAACTTTAAAAAAGTTTCGTACAGATCTTAAATTATGCCAAAAAGAAAAAGAAGAATATTTAATTGGTTGGCAAAAAGAGCGAGCTGATTTTGCGAATTATAAAAAAGAAGAAAATGATAGAAAAATTAATTTTTCAAAAATTCTTCAAGAAAAAATTTTATTTAATTTTTTAGCTGTTTCAGATAGTTTTAATTTAGCATTTGCTAACAAAGAAGCTTGGCAAAAAGTAGATAAAAATTGGCGTATTGGGGTTGAATATATTTATAATCAACTCGACACCGTCTTTAAAGATTTTGGAGTTCAATCTTTCGGGGAAGTAGGTGAAAATTTTGATCCAAAGTTACATCAATCAATTGATGTAACTTCAACTGACAAAAAAGAAAATGATCAGAAAATTTCTGAGGTTGTGCAAAAAGGTTACAAATCAAAGGACAATATTCTTCGCCCCGCCCAAGTAAAAATTTGGGAATACAGGAGCCTCCTTACCCCCTTTTTCTAATTTTATTAATTTTACTCAAAATGATATTCGCTGACTTTTTCTTTAACTCGGGCTTTGAGTATGGGGTAGTTGGAGAGTTCGGGGTCTTGGGTGATTAGGGTGGTGGCTTCGAGGCGAGCCGCCTCAACCATTTTTATATTTTTAATTGCTTCCATTCCAAGGTCGGTAATGCCCCATTGTTTGGTACCAGAAAATTCACCCGCGCCCCGTAACATTAAATCTAATTCAGCCAACTCAAAACCATTTTTTGCATCTTTTAATGCTTTTAATCTTGCAAGAGTTTTTGCGCTTTTGGTTTCAGCAAAAATAAAACAATAAGCTTGATGGGAACTTCTTAAAACTCTTCCACGCAATTGATGCAATTGAGCTAAACCAAAACGCTCCGCGCCTTCAATAATAATTATCGTGGCATTTGGAATATTTACTCCCACTTCTACTACCGAAGTTGCACAAAGAATATTTATTTTATTTTCACTAAATTTTTGCATTACTTCTTCTTTTTTTATTTTAGTCATTTTTGAATGCAAAATATCAATTTTATAATCAGGAAAAATTTTTCTTAACCTTTCCGCTTCGGCAGTGACCGATTTAACATTTAATGCTAATTCTTTATCCGGGTCTGGTTCAAAAATTCTTGGACAAATTACATAAAGTTGCCGACCATTATACATTTCTAATTTTATTTTTTCATAAGTTATTTCTCTTTTGTCTGGAGTTATAATTTCAGTAATAATTTGTTTTCTTCCAGCTGGCATTTCATTTAATAATGAAAGATCAAGGTCTCCATAAATAGTTAAAGCCAAAGTGCGGGGGATTGGAGTAGCAGTCATAGAAAGTAGGTGAGGAAGAACATTGGCTCCAAGGTCAGATCTTTTTGTGGCGTTAAGCGTGTTTGAATTCTTAAGGTCTGACCTTGGAGTCACGGCGCTCTCTTTTTTAGTTAATTGTTTTCTTTGATCTATACCGAAACGATGTTGTTCGTCAATAATTACTAAAGCTAATTTTTTAAATTTAACTTTTTTTTGGATTAAACTATGAGTACCAATCAAAATTTTTATTTCACCACTCGCGACCCATTTTAAAAGTTGCGTGCGGGAAATATTTGTCCAATTATTTTCATTTAATTTAGATGGAAATTTTTTGCAACCAGAGCCGGTGATAAGGCCAATAGTTTCCGTTTTAAAATATTTAATAAAAGATTCAAAATGTTGATTAGCTAAAATTTCAGTCGGCGCCATGTAGGCAACCTGAAGGTCAGAAATACACAGGTCAGACCTTAAAGAAGCCCCAAAGGTCTGACCTGTGTATTTCTGACCTTGGGAAATTGTTAAATAAGCCGCAGTTGCAGCTACTGCAGTTTTTCCAGAGCCAACGTCACCTTCTAATAGTCGGGACATTGGGAAATCTCTAGCCATATCTTGGGCAATAACTTCAATACATTTTTTTTGTGAGTCAGTTGGAGTAAATGGAAAATTTTTTAAAAAATTATTGATATCTTTTTTGTCGGGTGTAATTTTAAAAGATTTATTTTTTTTATATTCCATTTTGTCGTGCTGTCTTTCTAGTTGAATACAAAAAATTTCTTCAAATGCAAATCTTTTTTTAGCAACCTCAGCATCTTTTGCATTTTTAGGTTGGTGAACCCAAATTAAAGAAGTTTTTAAATTTGGTAAATTATATTTTTTTAAAATTTCATCTGGAATATAATCTATAATATTATCTAAAGTTTTTTCTAAAAATATTTTATTAATTGCATGATAAAACCATTTAGAGGTTATTCCACGAGTTTCTGTGTAGACTGGAAAACCAAATTTATTTTCAGAGCACAAGTCGGTGCCCAAGGTCGGACATTGAGGAAGCCCCAAAGGTCCGACCTTGGGCACCCTAGATGTAAACAAAGAATCATGCCGATCAATTGGCATTGCGGTAATTTTTTTGAATTCTGGGTTTGCCATGTAGAGATTAGCGCCACCACCACCGCCCTCTTTTTCCATAACCTTACCCGTCAATTCCACTAATTGCCCAGGCTGAATCATTTTTGCAATATACGCTTGATTAAACCAAAGAACTTTTATTTTTCCAGTTTCATCAATAACTTCACCCTCGGCTCTAAGTATTTTACTTGTATGTCCCTTTTTTATATCAGCACTCCAAAATTTTCCATAGATTGTCGCAAATTCTCCGGGCACGAGTTGATTAATTGTTTTTATTTCACTAATGTGTGAATAGCGGATAGGAAAATAAAAAAGTAAATCTTGCACAGAAAAAAGTTTTAATTTTTGCAAAGCTTTTTTTTGTTTTGCATCAAGACGAAATTTTTTTTCTAAACTGTCATTTAATTGCATAATGTTTATTATACTAGATATTCTTGAATTACGAAACTTATCCACTTTCTTTTTATTTTTATGTGTTATAATAGTATTATAGGTCGCTTATTATTAATTTAATTAATTTTAGTTTTAAATTTATATTTAAAATTTAAAATAAAATATTATGTGTAATTCTAGTATGAGTTGTTCAAAGTCTTGTTCTTGTGTTATAGTAAAAATAACTAATGTTTTGTTAGTTATTGGAGGTTTAAATTGGGGTTTAATTGGTGCAGGCATTCTTTCTGGGAGTGAGGCAGATTGGAATCTTGTTCATATGGCTTTAGGACCATGGCCAATGGTTGAAGGGTTGGTTTATCTTCTTGTAGGTATTTCTGCTTTAGTTTTTGTTTTTGGTTGTAAATGTAGCGTGTGTACTGGTTCTGATACAACAACAACAGTTTAATTTTGTGGATTCCAAGGTACGACCCTTGGGACTTCTTTAAGGTCGTACCTTGGGGCAATATTATATGTTTTTAATTTTAGATACAATA
>JBBUBU010000055.1:0-2196 GCA_038058115.1 Patescibacteria group bacterium
TTTTCCACCGCGCTAATTAAAGAATTATAGTGTCATAATTAAATGATTTGACATGATTTTTATACTAATTAAAAATATGCTAAAATTTCCCCAAGGTCAGACCTTTTTGAATTCTTAAGGTCTGACCTTGGGGAAATATGCTAGAACTTAATAGATTAAAAAAGAAAAAACAGAAAATTTTAAAAAAGAAAATATTATTCTTTATTTTTTTGTTTTTATTAGTTTTAATTGCCTTTTTTTTTATTTTTAAAATACCAAAATTAAATATACAAAATATAGAAATTTCAGGTAATAAAATAATAGAAAATCAAAACATTAAAGATGTAATTAACAAAAAATTATCTGGTAAATATTTTAAATTTATACCAAAAAGTTTTTTTCTTTTTTATCCAAAAAAAGAAATTAAAAATATTCTAATGGATCAATTTGAAGAATTAGAAAAAGTCTCAGTATCTTTAGATATTAAAAAAGAAAATCTTTTAAAGATTGATATTTCTGAAAAAGAAGCAAAATACATTTGGTGCGGGAGTGATTTAATCATTGAAAATTTAGAAAACGAGGGCAATGAAAGTCCCAGCTTAGCGCCACAGGCTCCGAGCTTAACGCCACAGGATAAATGTTTTTTTATGAATCAAAATGGTTATATTTTTACCACCGCACCAGTTTTTTCAGATAATGTTTATTTTAAATTTTATGGATTTCTTAATGAAAAAGAAAAAAATAAATTAAATTTGCCAGAAAACTTTTTTATAGAATTTCCTAATTTTCGAAAAAATTTGGAACAAATTGGGATAAATATATATTCAATGTTTATAAAAAATGATGGAGATTTAGAAATTTATTTTTCAAACTCCAAAAATACAAATATCCTAGAACAAAAATCTAAAATTATATTAAAAAAAGACGCTGATTTAAAAAAAATATTTAAAAATCTTAAAACTGCCATTCCCGCCGAACCCATTAAATCAAATTTTGAAAATATTATTTACCTCGATTTAAGACTCAACAATAAAATTTATTATAAATTCAAACGAGAAGGAAAGTAAACTTAAGGTAAAACTTAATTTTACTTTCTTCGAGTGCCGAATTTATATTGTATGCAGTTATATAAATTTAAAAAATAATTAGGGTTGAATAATTTTACTGGCATTTTTTACTGATTCAATAATATTTTTAATACTATTAACGGGCAAAGCAAAACCAATATTTTGAGATCCTTGAGCAACGGCAACATTTACCCCAATTACTTTTCCTTCTAAATTTAATAATGGGCCACCAGAATTTCCAGGATTAATTGCCGCATCAGTTTGAATAACTTTATCTAATAATTCTGCTCGCCCAAAAGAATCTCCTACGGTAAGTGAACGAGAAAGCCCAGAAATAACCCCAACTGAAACCGTATTACGAAATTCACTCAAAGCATTACCAATAGCGATTACGCTTTGCCCTTGTTGCAAAGAATCAGAATCCCCTAAAGATAGAAATGGAAACTTAGAACCTGGTTGCTGTGGATCAATTTTAATCAATGCAATATCTAAAACCGGATCACGCGCAACAATTTTAGCAATATATTTTTTACCATTATTTGTAAAAACTGTATACTCCACATCTTTTTGATTAACCACGTGCCTATTAGTAACAATTAAGCCATCATCTGATACAAAAAATCCAGACCCACCCCCAATTTCTTTTTTTTCAGTACCATTTTGTCTTTGTTGATATTGCGGGAAATTAAAAACTAAACCAGGGAAAAGATCCTTAAATGGATTTTGTGCATTTGGATTAATAAAAATTTCATACTTCGGAACTTCTTTAGAAATAATTATTGAAACAACTGCGGGATTAGTTTTTTTAACTGCATCAACAATAAAATATTCTTGTGTAAAAATAGATTCTTTCTCAATAATTTTTTCAGTAATAATTTTAACTGGATCTGGATCAGTTTTTTTTGCTAATTCTTTTGCTGATTCAGTCTGCAAATATTCTTTAGCAAAATAGCTAAAAATATTTCCCCTAAAATATAAAATAATTCCAAATACTAAAAATAGTATTACCAAAACTGAAACTATTATAAAAACCAATATCCCTAAATCTTTTTTAAAATCAATCATAATTATTGTATTATATCATAATATAAAATAAGGCCTCCCTACCCCCAAATACGAAGCTTTGTAGGCAAATTAATTTCTAATGATT
>JBBUBU010000056.1:0-5045 GCA_038058115.1 Patescibacteria group bacterium
AATGTTTAAGAAAAAAGATACCTGGGTACAGAACAAATTTAATGATCAACTTTTAATATTTACAAAAAATATCAATTATCCACTTCTCAACAACCATCCATTAAGTGGAGAATGGGCAGGATGTAGAAGTATAAATATTACTGGTGATTTTCGGGCGGTATATGAAGAATTAAATAATAATCATTTTGAATTTGTTGCCATAGGGACACATAGTGAATTGTATTCTTGAAATAAAAAATTTAATTATGCCTATCACAATTTACTTTAAGGGTGATCAAACTAATATTACCCAAAAAGAACTTGAGTATCATTTAGAGATGACTTTAGATGAAATTAAAAATATTGAATAACCTTGCCGCACAAAGTTAACCATTGTCGGTGAATCAATACCCAACTGATCTCATTGTTGTTAATCTAAGATAGACTTTTATTTCTGGTTTTTTACCATTAGGAAGCATAAGATAAACGCCTGCAATAATTTGTAAATTTCTTTCCGGAACCTCTTTGATGGATAAATGATTTGACATACTAACACCGATGAACCCTTTTTCTTTTCTATTGATAGGATCCCACGGTGTACCATCATGATCTAAACCATAACAATATCCAATATTTTCTTCAGAAAAGTCAACTTTTTCTCTAATTATTTCTAATACCTTTTCTTCTGTTACATCTAAAAACATTTCACGTGCATCTCCACGTGCATCCTCATATTTTTCTGCTAAGTTTGTTACAGAAATTTTACCATCACTCAAAATTGATGCCACTAATTCTTGAAAATTAATACTAGCTTCTTCTTGTACTTGTGGTGGAACATGTTCTTTTGATTGTAAATCAGGAACAGCTTCTATTTTTTCAAAACGTGGTTGTTCTGACATAATATTTTTCTTAAAAATTAACTTATTAATTTATTATAGAAAGTGGACTAGACTTTCTATGAATTTATTTTGATTTATGATTAAAAATCGACCTTTCTAAACACTATTCTATTTCCCCTCTTCCGGCTTATTACCTTCTTTGAAGTCGGCGTCGCGGATTTCGGGATTTTGTTCTTCGGGGATTGTGGCTGAAGAAGCTTCGCTGGTAGATGGATTGGATCCAGATTCTGTATTTGCTTTTTGAATTGCTTCACCAATTTTAGACATTTCGGAAGAAAGTTCTTCGGTAGCTTTTTTGATTGCTCCTAAATCTGTCCCATCTTTTGCGGTTTTTAAATTATTCATTTTTATATTTACGCTATCTTTTAATTCAGCTGGAATTTGGGCGTCATTATCTTTCAAAGCTTTTTCCGCAGTATAAAAAATCATCTCCGCAGTATTTTTAACATCAACCAATTCCCTTTTCTTTTTATCTTCTTCGGCGTGAATTTCAGCATCTTGTTGCATTCTTTTAATTTCTTCTTCTTTTAAACCAGAACTTGCTTCAATTTTTATTGATTGAGTTTTGCCAGAAGCTTTATCTTTTGCAGAAACATTTAAAATTCCATTTACATCCACATCAAAAGAAACTTCAATTTGAGGCATACCCCGAGGAGCTGGTGGTACTCCGTCCAAAATAAATCTACCTAAAGATTTATTATCTGAAGCCATTGGGCGTTCACCTTGAACAATGTGAATTTCAACCGAAGTTTGATTATCAGCGGCGGTAGAAAATGTTTGAGATTTACTGTAAGGGATTGTAGTATTTTTTTCTACTAATTTAGTAGCGACTCCACCCAGAGTTTCAATTCCCAAAGAAAGTGGAATAATATCTAACAATAAAACATCTCGCACATCCCCCTTTAAAACTCCAGCTTGAACAGCAGCGCCTAAAGCAACTACCTCATCGGGATTAATTGACATATTTGGAGCCTTGCCAAAAAAATTCTTCACCGCTTCAACAATTGCGGGCATACGAGTTTGACCTCCGACCATAATAATTTCATTAATTTCATTAATTTTAAATGGTGAAGCATCAAGGGCTTTTTTAGTTATTTCAATTGAATGATCAATTAAATCTTTACACAAAGATTCCAACATCGCTCGAGTCATCTTCATTAATAAATGTTTTGGACCAGATGCATCGGAAGTAATGAATGGAATGTTAATTTCTGATTCCATTGTGGTTGAAAGTTCGTGCTTCGCTTTTTCTGCTGCTTCACGCAAACGTTGATGAGCCAAAGGATCTTTTGAAACATCAATTCCAGATTCTTTTTTATATTCTTCAGTAATCCAAGTAACAATTTTTCTATCAATATCTCCCCCGCCCATATGGCTATCACCATCAGTTGATTTAACTTCAATAACATCTTCTCCGATTTCTAAAACTGAAACATCAAAAGTTCCACCACCAAAATCATAAACAACTATTTTTTCATTTTTCTTTTTATCAAAACCATAAGCAAGCGCGGCTGCGGTTGGTTCATTAATAATTCTTTTAACATCCAAACCAGCAATTTGTCCAGCGTCTTTTGTAGCTTTTCTTTGAGCATCATTAAAATAAGCCGGGACAGTAATAACTGCTTCAGTAACTTTTCCTCCTAATTTTAATTCCGCATCATTTTTAATTTTTTGTAAAACCATTGCTGAAATTTCTTCCGGTCTGTAATTTTTACCCAACATTTTTACTTTCACTCCACCATCTTCACTTTGTTCAATTTTAAATGAAGCAGTTTTAACATCTTTTTGAACTCCAGGATCATCAAAAGTGTGCCCCATATAGCGCTTTATTTCCGCAATCGTATTTTCAGGATTTGTAACTGCTTGTCTTTTAGCTAATAAACCAACAACCCTATCACCATTTTTTGCAGTCGCAACAACTGACGGGGTAGTACGATTACCCTCAACATTTTCAATTATCTTCGGCGCACCACCTTCAATATATGCAACCGCCGAATTAGTTGTACCCAAATCTATGCCTATAATTTTACTCATAATATTTTAATTCAAAATTTATTAATAATACTAAATATACACAAAATCAAATATTTTTACAAGTATTTCGTGACCGCGAAATACTTGTTGTAAGTTATCATATTATTTGCTATAATGCAAGTATGCAAATCATACATTCACCAAAACTCAGTCCCAGCTTAACGCCACGGAGCATACAAAAGGTTATTTTAAAGAATTTAGCTGAAAAAAATGCTATTACTTTGAGTAGTATTCACGAAGAAAAAAAACCCAAAATGAATTACGCTTTCACCCGCTCAATAAAAAATTTAGTAAAAAGTGGGCATGCCAAAATATGTAATTCTGGCAATCAAGATTATTTTCAAATAACTGATAAAGGAAAAAAGAAATTTCATAATATCCAACTAGAAGCAGAAGAAGCTTTAGTCACAAATACTTGGGATGGTTTTTGGCGAATTATTATTTTAAATATACCAGAAGAAAGAAAAAATGAACGCGAGGCTTTAGTTTATCTTTTAAAAAAAGCAAATTTTAATTGTATTAAAAATACAATTTGGGTTTCCCATTATCCCTATGAAAATCTTTTTGAAAATATTAAAAAGGATTTAAATTTATCGACCGAACTAATTATCCTCGTCACCAATAAGCTCGACACCGAAACAAATCAAATTTTCTTAGGGTCGCTAAAAAAATAATTTGATTTTTTATTTATTTTTTGATAATATCTCTATATGAAACAATATAATTTTTCAATAATAATAGAAAAAGATGAGAGTGGATATTTTGTTTTTTGTCCAGAGTTTCAAGGTTGCTATAGTCAAGGAGATACTTACGAAGAAGCAATAGAAAATATTAAAGATACTATCAAACTCCACATAGAAGATCTTACTGATCAAGAAGTATTACCGGAAACAAAATCAATTAGTCTATCAATGGTAGGAGTTGCTGTTTAAATCTATGTCAAAAGAATTACCAAAAATATCTGCAAAGGCAATTATTACAGTTCTTGAGGTGTGTGGTTTTATTTTATCTCGCCAGAGTGGTAGCCATAAAATTTACAAAAATCAAAACGGCAAACGAACGACGGTTCCTTTTCACGGCAGTAAAATTTTACATCCAAAGGTTTTAAAAAATATTTTGATAGATGCCGATATAAGTCTTGATGAATTAAAAAAATTATTATAGTTCTGCTTGAAAATAAATCAAATTTTCTTAGGGTCATTTAAAAAAACCACCTGTAACTTGGTAGTCGGACTACCAAGTTGTTCTAAATCCAATTAATGAATTTCAAATTCCATGACACTTTTTGAACTTTTTATTTGATTTACAGTAACATGGGTCATTTCTGCCTATTTTAATTTCAGTATTTTTTTTATCATACAAAGTTATATTGGCTTGAGTTTCGTAGTCTAAAGAAACTCCAATTTTTTTTAGCCAATCCTCATATTTTCTAAATGGTGATCTCCTGTATCTTCTAATTCCATCTTCTTTAACAACTCCCCTTGCTGCTTTAGCAAATTTTTTATACCCCTTTTTAACATTCGAAAAATCATTATAAGGGGCTATTTCTCTTTCTATGGCTCTTTTAGCAAAGTGATATTGTGGGTTGATTCTAAGGGATGCTTCTAAAAGCTCTTCTCCTAAACCCATATCTTCACTCGCCATAGAACAAACCGCAGCATTAGCATATATCCGAAAAGTGTCAAAAAATGGTATTTTATCTTCGAGCAAATCTTTTACTACGCCCTCAAAAGTCTCATAAGCTACTTCGTAATTATTATCTTTCATATAGGCATGCCCACTTACTATCTTTGTTAGGTATTTCTCTTTTGAAAATATATTCATTTCAAAACGCTGATCTCCTGACTTAAGCTCTAAATATACTTCACTCGAAGATTTGCCATTTAAAAAAGGTTTTGGAATATTGTTGCCGAATTCCGCAGCACTATAGAGTAATTTTTCAAAATCTTTATCATTTAAATCCGTTGGCACAAGGCACAATAAAGCATTACTTACGAATTGAGGACCAAAATTTTTCTCATCTATTATCCATTTTTTATATGTCGCTATTGAAAAAATAGAATCCATTTTACATTTTTTTAAAATATTTAAGAAATTAATTTCTGCTTTTTCGTATTCTTCTGTTGCATTAGT
>JBBUBU010000057.1:0-8815 GCA_038058115.1 Patescibacteria group bacterium
AAACTAAGCAAGTAACTGGCAACAATGTCCGATTGCGTGGGGCAAATGGATCTTCTGATGTACGACATTTTGCTCGCATAAATTGCGCAGGTATTGAGTTCGGTCCTGTCGGTGGAAATATTGGGAGCGATCAGGAATGGGTGGATATTCCTAGTTTGGAAAAATACTATCAAACACTGATAATCTTTTTATTAGATGTAGATAAAAATAAATTATTATTGTAATAATTTATTACAATTCCTTACGCGATTATTAAGATAGGGTGTCATTTTAGGTCATAGGTTGCAAAAAATCTATTTTTTTTCTTTTTTAATGCTATAATAATTTTATGGGTTTTTTTAATTTTCAAAAAAAAGATGAATTAGTTTTACTTATTGATATTGGATCTTCCTCGGTTGGTGGAGCGCTTGTTCTTTTGTCAAAATCAGGAATTCCCAAAATAATTTTTTGTATTCGTGAACCAATCAAAATTAAATTTTCTGATTTTGAGAATAAATTAAACATTAATCATGTTATATCGCCGAGCATGAAATCAATAAAAATTATTATTGATAAAATTTGTAAAGCTGGTTTAGGTGTACCAAAAAGATTTTTTTGTGTTCTTTCTTCGCCTTGGCATATTTCTGAAATTAGAAGTATACAATTTAAAAAAAGCGAACCTTTTATTTTTACTGAAAAACTCGCAAATGATTTAATTAAAAAAGAACTCCTAGTTTTTTTGAAAGAAATACAAGGTCCCAGCCCCGCCTCATCGGCGGGCAAGTTAATGCCACAGGGAATAAAGCCAATTGAATTTAAAAATATTCAAACCAAGTTAAATGGTTATGTTACAGCTCAACCAATTAATCAAAAAGCCAAAGAACTTGAAATGACAATTTTTATTTCCTTTACACCAGAAATTATTTTAAAAAATATTGAGGAAATTATATCTAATCATTTTCATTTTGAAAGTTTCAGTGGCGTTAAGCCGGGACTTAATTTTTTATCTTTTAATACCACATCTTTCGTTGTAATTCGTGATTTATTTATAGAGCAAAAAGATTTTCTTTTAATAGATATTGGAGGTGAAATTACTAATATTACTACAATAAAAAAAGATATACCAAATGACATAATTTCTTTTCCATTTGGTTATAATTTTTTTATTAGTGGCATAAGTTCGAGTTTGTCTTGTTCATTTGATGAAGCAAAATCATTTTTATTTCTTTATAAAGAAGGTCATGCTTCAATTGAAGTTGTAAAAAAATTAGAACCAATTATTAATAAATTAAAAACTGAATGGTTAAAAAATTTTCAAAACTCTTTAGCTTCTATTTCAAATAATATTTTTATTCCAGAAACTATTTTTTTGACTATTGACCAAGATCTTGCTGATTTTTTTTCAAAAATTATTAAAACTGAAGAATTTAATCAATATTCTTTCACCAAATCAAAATTTCAAGTTATTCCGATGGATTTTAATTTTTTTAATAACAACGTTAATTTTCAAGAATCTAAAACCAACACGCTTAACCCCGTTAGAAACTTCGACCCTAACGGGGTTAACGCCACAGGATATATATTTATGGGTATTGAAGCTATTTACATTAATACTTTTTTCAGATAAAATATTCTTATGTCAAAAATTTTACTTCAAGATATGAAAAGAAAGTCCCGGCTTAACGCCACAGAATCTTCTAATATTATTTTAAAAAATAATAAAGGAACTTTCTCTGCGACCAACCGCGTGCCTACCGAAAAGGAGGTAGAAGTAGTAAGAGAAAGTCGTAAAGAAATTAATTCACTTTATAATACCTTAGCGTTAAGCCGGGATACAGATCAAAATAATATAGAGCAAGAAATCTTAGAAGATTTAAAAACAACTAAAAATAAAAAACCAAGGAGTTTGCTTTGGCTGATTGCTTCAATTTCTTTAATTGCTTTATTTTTTGGATTTTCTTCTTTATTTTCTAGGGCTGAAATAACCATAGAACCTAAAATAGAAAGTTTAATTTTAAATGATACTTTTTTTGCAACTAAGAATTCTAGTAATACTGATTTATTTTTTGATTCAATAGCTATTCCTGGTGAAATAACATTATTAGTAAAAGATGTTGAAGAAAAAGAAGTTTTTGAAAAAGCCAAAGGTAAGATCATCCTTTATAATAATTTTAGTTCCAATCCAGCAAAATTTGCAGCTAATACTAAATTGGAAGGCTCTAATGGTAAAATTTATAGAATTAAAGAAAAAATTAAAATTCCAGGAATAATTAAAAATATTCCTGGATCAATTGAGGTTGAAATTTATGCAGATGAAGTTGGTGAAGAATACAATAGCAACCCTATTGATTTTAAAATTTTAAATTTTGCTGGAAGTCCTAAATATTCTAAATTTTACGGTAGATCAAGTAAGAAAATAACTGGTGGCTTAAGTGGTAAATCAATTATTTTAAGTGATAGTCAAAAAATAGCAACACTTAAGGAGCTTAAATCTAAACTTCAGGAAAAGCTTTTTAAAGAAGCCATTAATAAAATACCAAACAATTTTGTTTTATTTGAAAATTCAATTCTACTTGAAACAAATGAAGAAATTATTTTTGAACCAAACACGCTTAACGCTACAGGTATTTTAGAAAACAATACGGCCACTATTAAATTAAAGGGTAAACTTTATGGTTTTCTTTTTAGTAAAGACAAGTTGGGAGAAAAAATCTTAGAAAGCAAAATTAAAAATTTTAATTATAATGACAATATAGAAATTTCAAATCTTGATAGTTTAAAATTTAAGTTTATTTTGAAACCAGAGAATCAACCTGCTACTTTTAATGATCTTAAAGAATTTAATTTCAATTTAAATGGCGAATTAAAGTTTTTTGAGAAAATAAATACAAATAATTTTATTTCAGAAATATTAGGTATAAAAAAGAAAAATTTAAATAAAGTATTAGTTAAATATCCCAATATTCTTTCAGTTAATTTAAAAATTAGCCCATTTTGGAATAAATCTTTACCAGCAAAATTTGAAAAAATTAAACTAACCATAAATTATCCAAAGTAAAATTAAAATTTATTTGACTTAATTTTTAATTTTGTTATATTAGATTATATAAATGATAAATAAAAATTTAGTTTCAATTAGGGGATTGGTGATTGAAGCATTACCCGCTACCTTATTTAGGGTAAGGATTAAAGATCCAGCAACAAATCAAGATCAAGAAATTTTGGCTTATCTTGCTGGTAAAATGCGCATGCATAAAATAAAAATTTTAATTGGCGATTCAGTTGAAGTTGTACTGGATCCTTATGGCGGGAAGGGAAGAATTGTTAAAAGATTGTAAGTATCTGTATGAGTAAAAGAGTAAATTTTTTGCTCTTTTACTAAAAAAGTTGTAAATTATGTTACAATAGGATCTATGGTTAATTTAATTTTTTTTGATACGGAAACAACAGGCAATACTAAAAATGATTTTTTGTGTCAGTTAGCTTACAAAAACGAATGTCCCAGCTTAACGCCACAGATATTAGAAAATAAAATTTTTTGTAATTTATATAAACCTAGTATTAAGATCCCACCAGAAGCTTCTGCTGTACACCACATAACAAATAAAATGGTTGAGGGTAAATCTTCTTTTAAAGAAAGTGAAGATTTTTTGAAAATAAAACAACTTTTTGAAGATGAAAATAATATTTTAGTGGCACATAATGCCCCTTTTGATTTGATGATTTTAGAAAATGAAGGAATTAAAATTAAAAATTTTATTTGCACCTTAAGACTTGCGCGCCATTTAGATCTAGAAGAAAAAATTCCAAAATATAATTTACAATATTTGCGTTACTTTTTGGATTTAGATATTGAGGCAGTTGCGCACAGTGCGGATGGTGATGTTTTGATTTTAGAAAAACTTTTTGAGCGGCTGAAAAATAAAATGGAAGAAAAAGAAAACTTGGTGGCTCTGCAACCAAGTGGCGGCAGAGCCACTACCCCAGAAGAAATTATTAAAAAAATGCTAGAAATTTCTTCGCATCCAACTTTATTAAAATCTTTTAATTTTGGAAAATATAATGGACAAAAAATAGAAGAAATTGCCCAAAAAGATAAAAATTACCTAGAATGGCTCTTAGCTGAAAAATTAAAAAGTGATCAAATTGACGAAGATTGGATTTATACCTTAAAACATTATTTAGGAAAATTAAATTTCTAAAAAAGCTAAAAATTAAGAATATAAATTACTGTGAGTATCAATTTCGGTAAAAAGAATAGTGTCACCATCCTTGGGATCAACTATTTTAAAGAGTGCTCTTAAATCTCCTGTTACATTGATGCTCCTACGGGGTAGATATTTTCCACTTAGGGCATGATTGTTTAGGATTGGATTATATGGATCCTTAATAAAAATATTTAGTCTTTCTTTAAATTTTTTCTTTTCACTTTCCTTTAGTTTGAAATACTTTTTATTAAAATCTTTATGGAAAATTATTTGCATAATTTAATACTGTCTAAGTATTTAATTGCTTCTTGTGCACTACAAAATGCAGGGGATATGTTTTTATTTAACTGGTAGTCATTTTCTGCTTGTCGGATAGCCTTTTCAACCTCTGGCTTAAGTCGCGGTTCAGTCAGAGAAATATTTAAACCTTTATCACGAATAAATTGTTTTAAATAAGTATTAATAACGGTACTTAGAGGCAAACCTAAATTCTCCGCAATCATTTGCGCCTCATACTTTACCTCCTTATCTGCTCTTAAATTTATCATTGTTTTCATATATCTATAGTATATACAACAGAATTTTATTGTCAAGCAATTATTGGCGAATTAAAATAACAAAGGGGCTAGTCGCTTACAGCAACTAACCCCAAACACACCCTTTTTTCTTTACAAAATTTTTGTAATCTTTTCCAAGATCTTTTGATGCTCAGTTAGGCACCTTACGCAAAGATCTTTGTTTTTAAACGATCCTGGATCATTAAACCCCACCCACTTGTGACCTTCAGGCCAATCCACTGGAAGTTTTTCAGAGAAACCACAAATAGCATATCCTGCGTGTAAAACATGTATAACCATATTTTCCTCCTTTCTTTATTTTTATAAGTCAAAAAATGTCAAGGTCGAACCTTGACATAGCGAGAAAATAAAATCTTCATATCAAGATCCGATCTTGATATAAGACTATACAAACTATGCAGGTCGGACCTGCATAGTTACAAAAATAAATGTTAGTAATTTAAAAAATGTGTTAAAATAGATACATTATCATATGACAAACATAATTTTAATTATTTTAATATTAGTTATAATTTCAATAGGAATTGGAATTGCTTATTTTTTATTTAAAAAGTCAGAAAAAAAAGAGGAGGGCAATACCGGCCTTCAATTAATCTTGCAGCAATTAAATGAAATTGCGCGAGTGGTAGATACAAAAATTGGCGAATCACACAAGCAAGTAAATGAGAGTTTAAAGTTTCATTCTTCTGAATCAAATAAAATAATTCGCGATGTAACTGAAAAATTAACTAAATTAGATGAAACTAATCGACAAGTAATTTCTTTTACCGATCAGTTACAAAGTCTGCAGGATATTTTAAAAAATCCAAAACAGCGGGGGATTTTGGGTGAATATTTTCTAGAAACAGTTTTAAAAAATGTTTTGCCGGTCGGGAGTTATCAAATGCAATATTCTTTTCCAAATGGCGAGATTGTAGATGCGGTTGTTTTTGTGAAAGATAAAATAATTCCAATTGATTCTAAATTTTCGCTAGAAAACTACAATAAGGTAGTAGAAGAAACTAACCCAGCCGAAAAGAAAAAATTAGAAACAATTTTTGTAAATGATTTAAAAAATAGAATTACAGAAACCGCTAAATATATTCAACCAGACCAAGGCACCACTGATTTTGCATTTATGTTTATCCCACATGAAGCGATTTATTATGATTTACTTATTAATAAAATTGGGGCATTAGAAGAAAATACAGAAAATTTAATTCAACGTGCGGCTGGAAAGTATAAAGTGATAATTGTTTCACCAACTTCTTTTTTAGCTTATTTGCAAACTGTATTGCAGGGCTTGAAAGCTTTACACATTGAAGAATCAGCTAAAGAAATAATTAAAAAAGTACACGATTTGGGTAAGCACTTAAAATCATACGATGAATATCATTTAAAATTAGGTAATTCTTTAAGCGCAGTTATAAATCACTATAATGCTTCTGGTAAAGAACTTCAAAAAATTGATAAAGATGTTTTGCGCATCACTGGCGCCTCTCCAGAACTTTCTACCTTAGAGATAGAGAAGGTTTAAGCTTATTGTGCGCCGGGCAGGATTCGAACCTGCGAAGCCCGAAGGGCGACAGATTTACAGTCTGTTGTATTTGACCACTCTACCACCGACGCATATTATATATTTATATTATAGCACATAATTAAGATTTTTAAAAATTTTTGTGCGCCGGGCTATAATTCAGCTATTTTAATAGCGAGAATGAAGTCATTTTCAGAGAGACCGTTGATTGCGTGAGTCCAAAGTTCAATTAAAACTTTATTATAGTTAACGTGGATATCTGGATGATGATTTTCGTTTTCCGCTAATTCAGCTATATTGTTAACAAAATTTATTGCCCCGATAAAATCTTTAAATCTAAATGTTTTATAAATTTTTCCATTAGAAAATTCCCAGCCAGGAATTTCTTTTAAATATTTTTCCACTTCAATTTTACTTAGAGCTTTTACTCCTCCTTCACATGGTACACATTTTTTCTTTAATAAATTTTGCATAAATTTTTTTCTTATTACTTAATTCACCCCACCCCAACCCCTCCCCAAAGGAGAGGGGCTTTAAAAATTAATCTAGATTCCCCCTCTCCTTCGGGGAGGGGGCTAGGGGGGTGGGGTTTGTATTTGATTTTTTATCATAAAAGATTTGTATTTGATTTAAGGTGGTGGAATATTAAAAAATAAATATCAATAAAACTGAAAAGTAGGCTAATTGTTAATGGGCCCAATAAAAAACCAATTGGCCCCCAAAAAATAATTCCACCTAAAACTGAGAGAAAAATAATAAATGGGTGAATTTGTATTTTTTCTCCAATAATTTTTGGTCCTAAAATATTATCTATTGTACCAACAAGAAGTATTCCCCATAAAAAAATACCTAAGCCATACAGGGGACTAGTTGTAAAATAAAGAAATATTGAAACTGGAATAAATATAACAGCAGTACCAACACCTGGAATAAGCGCCATTACTGTCGCAATTGTTCCCCATAATACTGCATTTTCTATTCCAAAAATAAGGAAACCAATTGCGGTCAATATTCCTTGAGCGAAAGCAATTGCAAGTCTTCCTTTGATAACTGAATTTATTGTATTTTCAATTTTATCAAAAATAAATTTATTATTTTCAGGCGTTAATGGACTAAAAGTTATTATGGTTTTTTTTAATTCAGAACCATCTTTAAAAAGATAATATAAACTAATTAAAAAAATAACAATATTCATTAACAATTTTACTGAATTAGAAAAAATTGTTCCTAAGTTATTTAAAAATAAACTTAAACCCGATTTTAAATATTGCTGAATATCCAGAGAAAATTTATCTCCTAAAAAACTAAATTTTTGTAAATAAGAATTTAAAGTATCATAAAAATATCCATTATTTGCAATTACATCATATAAAACTTTAGCTTCTTTGGAAATTTGTATTACTAGAAAAATTAGAGGAGTTAAAATAAAAACAATAACAAGTAGGGTCATAAAAAATGATGAAAGGCCGCGATTACAATTAACATTATTGAGAATTTTTTTATGGAGTGGTTTAAAAATTACTAAAAAAATTAAAGCAAAAATAAGTGCGTAAAAAAATGGATAAAGAATAAAAAAAGTAAGAGCCAAAGCTCCAATCATAAAAAAAATCAAAAAATAAGGTTGTAATTTTTCCTCGCAGATCATGATGAATTTATTCATGCATAAAGTTTGATATTTTTATTTTTTCCTCCTACGCCTATTTTGAGTACAAAACAGGAACCCTTGGAGTTAAAAAATACAAACATCAAACTTTATTTTGAATATATACTATTATATTATATCACAAAATTAATCATCCATGCACCCATTATAATCAAAAGTGTACCAATTGCCAAGCGCATCAGTCCTCGATGTTTTTTGCGCCACTCCTCTAATTTTTCTATGTCATTACCCTTAGAAACTAAAATTAAAATAACAATTAATGGTAAAACAAAAAGGAAATTATATAAAACTAAAAGTAGGAAATTATTTGCATCTAAACCAGACAAGGAAACTAGAGCTAATACTCCCAAATATACCACGCCAGTGCAAGGTAATTCGACTAAAGCAACAAAAATACCCAAGATAAAAGAAGTTGATAATTTGCCTTCAATGTGTTGGACCATCATTTGAATTCTTTTACTTGCGGATGGCAAAATCCCTAAAGAAAAACCTTTGCCATAAAAAAAGAAATCCTTAATTTCTAAAAGACCAAATATAACTAATATACTTCCAATAAAAATATAAATTACCTGACTAGTTCCACCTAAGCCACTTAAAAATGGAAGAAGGAATAGGCCAGCTAAAAGATAAGTTAAAAATACTGCTGTGATATACAAAAATCCATGCAATAAAACTAATTTTTTAGAATTGTTATTCTTGAAAAGATAAGCTAATAGAAAAAATAAAACCCCAAAAGCACAAGGATTAATGCTATCCACTATCGCGGCTCCGACTAAAATTGGTATAGTTAAATTGTCCATTTAATTGCGGTGAATTACAAAACTCTTTCTTGGCATAAGTTTTTAAAACCACGCATAATTTTCTGGTGAAA
>JBBUBU010000058.1:0-1966 GCA_038058115.1 Patescibacteria group bacterium
GTTTCTGTTGTATGCAAGTCAGGTTTTTGGGAAGTCTGACTTATCCGGTACTCCGGGAAGTCCGACTTATCCGAAAATCTGACTTGCGTAGTTTCTGGTAAATTATCTGGATTAAAATATCCAGATTCTTCCCAAATTTTATAAATTCTTTCCTCAGTCTCTTTCGGGTCGTAAGGTTTTAAAAGTTTTTCATGCATATCAAAAAGTATAACATAATTTCTTAAAAATTTTATAAAATAAAAAATGGAAGGATTAACCTTCCATGTGATTTTTGTTAAAGCCAGCCATTATATAGCGCCGGCTTTAACAAACGTTCGCAAATCCCTAGAACTAGAAAATCGCTCTGTTTATTGGGGTTGTCTTGCAGAACATCATTTCATCAACATGCTGTTTATTTTCAGCTAAAACACCCTGTTTATGTGAAACCTCCTCTACCTTTTTTAGCCTTTTTTCTATTTTGTTAATTTGATTATTTAATAATTCAATCATTTCTTTTAAAGTCGGCTTCTTTTCTTTTGGCATGTTTGCTCCTTTCTACAAATTGGGATTATTCCCATCTAATATTAGATTATCATAAATTAAAAAATCCATCAATAAAATTTTTATTGATGGGAGCTAAATTTTATAATTATTTTAAACGTAATTTTCCCTCGGCTTTAATTTTAGAAATAATGCTTTGGTTAAAGGTAGAATATTTTTTCATATTTTTTAGATATCTAAAATAAGCAGCTATGCCGATCATAAGAGAATTGTCGCCAGTTAATTCTTTAGGCGGGAAATAAAGTTTACTTGGGTGCCCGGCACCCAAGTTGCCACTTGGTGGTTCAACCGCTAAGCTTAGTTCGTCTCTAAGGTGTTGATTAGCTGAAACACCACCCCCAACCAGAATACTTTTTATTTTATATTTATCAATTGCTTTTTTAGTTTTATGAATCAACACTTCAATAGCTGCATTTTCAAATTCGCAAGCTATTTTTCTTTTTATTTCTTCATCAAGTTTTTTATCTTTCTGTGGCGTTAAGCTGGGACTTTCAATTTTTTGAATTAAGTAAAGCACTGCAGTTTTAAGTCCAGAGAAAGAAAAATTAAAGTCTTTAGTGTGCATCATAGGGCGGGGGAGTTTAAAGTATGGAGGTCGGACCTCCATACTTGCTTGAATTTTTCTTTGTTCTTCCGCCAATTTTGAAATTTTTGGTCCGCCTGGATACTCTAGGCCAAGCATTCGCGCAACTTTGTCAAAAGCCTCACCAACTGCATCGTCTAGAGTTTCTCCAAGTATTTCATATTTTTTCCAATTTTTATTTTTTATTAAAACTAATTCAGTATGTGCTCCAGAAACCAAAAGTGCTAAAGCGGGGAATTCTATTTTTGGAATTTTAAATTTCCCTTCATGTTTTCCAAAAACTGAAAAAATATGTCCTTCCATGTGGTTTACTGGTATTAATGGAACTCCCCATTTTTTTGCTAAATCTTGCGCAAAGGTAATTCCAGCCCAAAGGGCAGGTGGCAAACCAGGTCCATAGGTTACTGCAATTGCATCTATAGGGAAATTTCCAGGGTAAGTCGGACTTCCCGTGCTCGGATAAGTCAGACTTACCTGGCAATTTTCTAAATCTTTTAAAACTTTTTCAAAAAGAATTGGTAAATTTTTAATGTGTTCTTGTTTTGCCAACATCGGATACACTCCGCCATAGGGAATATGAGCTTCTACTTGCGAAGCCAAATGATTGCTTAAAACTTCAAAGTTAGCGTCTTCTATTTTGCCAGTTGCTTTTAAAACACTTATTCCAGTTTCATCACAGCTACTTTCGATTGATAAAATTATCATTTTTTTACTTTAGCATAAATTGTAATTTTATGTGAAGTTTCGTTTCCCAAGGTCAGACCTTTAGAAATGAAACCTGAGTAAAAAGTATCTACTCACAACCCTGAGCAACGCTTCTCAAGCAATGGCAAAACAACATCA
>JBBUBU010000059.1:0-3910 GCA_038058115.1 Patescibacteria group bacterium
CTGGAAAAAATATTTATATTGCAGTTCGGACACCCGATAAAAATCTTTTTAATAGATTAAAAGATGAGATGGAAAGACAAAATTTAATTCCAACTTTTTACATGGTTTCTATGGCAAGTTTAAATAAAGTTTGGGATAGATATACTGAACTTTCGATGGCGGAAGGTTCAATAGTTGGCGGTATAGATATTTCTGCGGAAGTTTTAAGAAATACCGCGAATGAAATTAAAAAAATTCAAGATATTGAAAAATTTATTCGACAAGTTTTAGGAGGAGATAAGGTTCACAGAATTTCTCATTTGCTTGAAATAATTTTAGCGGGAGCCATTTCCATTAAAGCGTCGGACATTCATTTTGAAGCGGAAGAAAAAAGAAGTAAATTGAGGCTTCGGTTGGATGGTGTTTTGCAAGATGTTTATTTTTTTGAAAAAGATATTTATCATTTTTTTAATTCTAGAATTAAATTACTTTCGGGGGTGAAATTAACTTCTACAATCGCGCAAGACGGTCGTTTTAGCATTGTTGAAGGTGATGAAGAAATTAGTATTCGTGTTTCTTTTATTCCGGGAGTTTACGGTGAATCAATTGTAATGCGTATTCTAGATCCAAAATCAATTCAAGTTAAACTTGAAGAAATAGGAATTGAAAAGCAACTTTTTTTAATTATTCAAGAAGAAATTTCAAAACCGAATGGTTTAATTTTAGTGACTGGTCCGACTGGCTCTGGAAAAACTACCACCCTTTATGCTTTTTTAAGAAAAATTTATTCTTCTGAAATAAAAATAATTACGATTGAAGATCCAGTTGAATATCATTTAGCGGGCATAACTCAAACACAAACCAATAGCGAGTAAGGTTATGATTTTTTGGAAGGATTACGTTCGGCTTTGCGTCAGGATCCAGATGTGGTGATGGTTGGAGAAATTCGTGATTCGGAAACTGCCACAGTTGCCGTGCAAGCATCTTTAACTGGTCATATGGTTTTTTCTACTTTGCATACCAATAATGCGGCTGGAGTTATTCCTCGTTTAATTGATTTAAAAATTAATCCAAAAATTTTGGTTTCGGCTTTATCTTTATCAATTGCCCAAAGGCTTGTTCGTAAGCTTTGTCAGTTTTGTAAAAAAGAAAAAAAATTATCCATAGAGGAAAGTAAAAAAGAAATTGATATTATTAATTTAATTTTAAATTCTATTAAAGAAGAAAATAAAGATTTAACTAAATACAATATTAATATAAATAATAATATTAATGCAACAGAAAATAATTTTAAAATTTTTGAACCCGTGGGTTGTGAAAAATGTAATCTTACTGGTTACCATGGTCGTATTGGAATTTTTGAAGCAATTAAAACCGACGAGGCAATTGAAAAAATAATTTTAGAAAATCCAAGCGAAAGAGAAATTAAAAAAATTGCCAGAAATCAAAATATTCTTTCCATGCGCCAAGATGGAATTATAAAAGTTTTAAATGGCATCACTTCCCTTGAAGAAGTTCAGGCAGTGGTAGACTTGCTGGAGGAATAGGAATAAATTTTACCGATAAGGTTATTAACTTATTTTTAACCATAGATTGCACGAAATTGATTTTGTTTAAAGAAATTATTAACATTATTTTATGAACAAAAAGATAAAAGATAAAAGATAAAAGATAAAAGATAAAAGATAAAAGATAAAAGATAAATCATTAATTCCGCCGGAGAAAATTGAACGGTCAATTTTATTTATTAGAGAACAAAAAGTTATGCTAGATAAAGATTTAGCTGAATTTTACGGTGTTGAAACTTTCAACCTAAACAAAGCAGTTAAAAGAAATTGTGATCGCTTTCCAGAAGATTTTATGTTTCAACTGACAAAGGAAGAGTACAATTCTTTAAGATTCCAATTTGGAATCTTAAGTCAGGGCGAACATTCTAAATATTTGCCCTATGTTTTTACGGAACAAGGTGTAGCCATGCTTTCTGCTATTTTAAAAAGTGAACGAGCAATTCAAGTTAGTGTTGCCATCATGCGTGCCTTCATTAAAATGCGCCAACTTCTTGCTTCCCAAAGTGGTTTAGCAAAAAAAGTTTTAGAAGTCGAAGAAAAATGTGGTAAAAGATTCTTGGCTCTTTTTAAAGAAATCCATAAATTAAAACCGCCACCGCCTAAACCCGGGACTAAAAGATCGCCGTATTTTTAATTAAAAAATAAATATTATGTTTAATAAAAAATTATTATATTTTTCCATGCGCCAAGATGGAATTATAAAAATCTTAAATGGTATTACTTCCCTCGAAGAAGTTCAGGCTGTGGTAGATTTACTGGAGGAATAAGAATAAAGTTAAATTATTTCTTCTAAAAATTCTTCCGAGATGTCGGATAGGAATTCGGAGGGGTAGTTCATTTTAGGGGAGCCAAAAATTGTACGCACTGATGCATAAGATAAAAAAATTCTTTTTTCTGCGCGAGTTAAAGCAACATAAAATAATCTTCTTTCTTCCTCGGCGTCTTCGGGTGCTTCACTTCCATCTTTATCGTGTGGAAAAAGTCCAAACTCTAAACCAACCACAAAAACTGTATTAAATTCTAGGCCCTTGGAGGCGTGTACGGTCATAAGTTTTACGGGGGACACCCCCTCTCCTTTGGGGAGGGGGCCAGGGGGTGGTGTTTGCATATCATTAACCACCAAAGAATCTTGCTCTGACGCCAAACTAGCTTCCTCTAATAATTTCTCTAAACCATTTTCTATATTATTATATTTTATTGCCAAGGTAACTAATTCTTTAATATTTTCTAATCTCTCTTTGTCTTCTTCGGTGCCATTTACGAGTTCTTGCTCGATTCCAGATTTTTTAACCGTAAATTTAATAAGGTCTGAAACTGACAAAATTTCTGAATTTTCTTTTATTATTTTTAATAAATTAAAAAATTGATCAATTTTAATTTGCATTTTTATTGGCAAGTTTTCTTTAGCAAAAATTTTTACTAAAGTGGCTTTACCAATTCCTCTAGCTGGAAAATTTATAATTCTTTTTATGTCGGATAAATTTTCTGGATTTAAGGCCGCGCGCAAGTATGCTAAAACATCTTTTACTTCTTTTCTTTCAAAAAATTTAACACCCAAAACTTGATAGGGAATATTGTAGCGCAACATTGCTTCTTCTAGGGCTCTTGATTGAAAGTTTGCGCGGTATAGAATGGCGATAGAAATATGTGGGTCAGAAGTATGCAAGTCGGACTTCCCGAGTACGGATAAGTCAGACTTGGATACTTCTGATCTAGGCTTGCATAGTTCCGACTTCCATATTTCTAAAATTTTTCTCGCCACAAAATCTGCTTCGTCATTTTCGTCCATAGCCTCATATACAGATAATTTTTCCCCTGCTAAATTGTTTGTAAATAAATTTTTATCTGCGCGGTATTTATTTTTTTTAATTATTTCATTTGCGGCCGCTAAAATATTTTGAGTTGAACGATAATTTTCCTCCAATAAAACAATTTGCGTTTCTGGATAATTTTTTTGAAAATTTAAAATATTTTTTAAATCAGCCGATCTCCATGAATAAATACACTGATCCGGGTCTCCCACAACACAAATATTTTTATTATCTCCAGCCAACAAGTGAGCCATTAAATATTGCACCGTATTAGTGTCTTGATATTCGTCAATGTGAATATATTTCCATTTATTTTGATAGTATTTTCTTGCCACCTCATTATTTTTTAGCAATTCAGTTGTTTTTAAAAGTAGGTCATCAAAGTCAACCACATTTTCTTTTGTTTTTTGTTTTTCATATAAACTCCAAACCTGAATTACAATTTTATAAAAATAATCTTCTTCACTAACTGTTTTTGTAAATTCATCTAAAGTTACAAATTTTCCTTTTTCTTTACTAATAATACTTCGAATTGCCCGAGGGGCATATTTT
>JBBUBU010000060.1:0-10555 GCA_038058115.1 Patescibacteria group bacterium
AATAATTCCTCGAGAATTAGATTTCTACCGTAGAATGAATTTACCTTTACCTAGACTCTGTCCCAATTGCCGTCATTATCAAAGATTAAAACAAAGGAATCCCTTGAAATTATGGGAAAGGCAGTGTATGTGTAAGTTAGACTTGCACACTTACCAAAACACCGCTTTACATTCTCACGGAGATAATCCTTGCCCAGTAACTTTCCAGACTTCCTATTCACCCGACCGCCCAGAAATTATTTACTGTGAAAAATGCTATCAGCAGGAGGTTTATTAAAAAACATTAAATTTTAATTTTCAATGAATTTATGTTATAATTAAGATTATGTCAGGAGAATTAGAAAACATAAAGAAAATTGTATCTAATAATAAAGATTATTTGAGAGATACTTATGGAATTAAGGATTTAGGCATTTTTGGTTCCTTTGCTCGAAAAGAAAATACACTTCTTTCGGATGTTGATGTATTGTTTGAAATTGAAGAAAAAAATAATAAAACATCACTTTTTGATTTAGTTGAAATGAAAAATTTCTTGGAGAAAATTCTTGGTAAAACGGTTGATTTAGTAGATAAAAGAAGAATCAAGCCTGCCCTAAAAGAAAAAATATTAAAAGAAGCAATAATGTTGTAAATATAAAATGGATCGTAATTTAAAACATTTTAAAGAAGATATCCTTGTTGCATGTCACAAAATTTGTGAATATATTACTGATTATACTTTTGAATCTTTTACAAAAGATGGAAAGGTGTTAGATGCGGTTACAATGCAACTTATTATAATTGGTGAGGCTGCAAATCATTTTCCAATAGAAGTGTGCGAACAAAATTCTGAAATTCGGTGGGCATCAATTGTGGGACTTCGTAATTTTGTTGTACATGAATATTTTGAAATTGATCCAAAAATAATATGGAATACTGCGACACTTCACGTACCAGAACTTAAAAAACAAATAAAATCTCTAAAAATTTAAAATGAATACTGAAACTAAAACCTGCCAAAATTGCCAAAATAACTTTCCGATTGAGCCGGAGGATTTTGTGTTTTATCAAAAAATCAAAGTCCCGCCACCGACATGGTGTCCGGAGTGTCGGCTGATGCGACGACTTTCGTGGCGTAATGAGCGTTCTCTCTATAAACGTCAATGTGATCTTTGTCACCAGAATATTATTGCGATGTACTCACCAGATAAATTATTTAAGGTTTATTGTCCGAGCTGTTTCCACTCTGACAAATGGGATCCCGCATCATATGGCAGAGATTATGATTTTTCAAAACCATTCTTTCTTCAGTTTCAAGAACTTCAACACGAGATTCCTCATCTTGCCCTATTGCAAGTGAATATGATTAATAGCCCATGGTGCAATTATGAGTTTGATGAAAAAAATTGTTTTTTGAATTTCGGTGGTAGTCTTAATGAAAATAGCGCTTATAACCAGTATACACTTAAAACAAAGGACACTTTTGATTCATACTGGTTTCATAATGGAGAATTTGGCTATGAGGTAATGCTATCAGAACGTTGTTACAAAACATTTTACTCGAAACTTTGTTATGATTCTTATGATACCTATTTTTCTTTCGATTGCAAAAACTGCTCCAATATATTTGGATGTACCGGCTTGCGAAATAAACAATACCACATTTTTAATAAACCAGTTTCAAAAACTGAGTTTGATAATTTTCTGCAAGGAAATTTGGGTGGGTCATATAAAAAATTTGAAGATATAAAAAAGAAAGTGTTTGAATTTTGGAAATCGCAACCGCAGCGTGCAATTATTGTAAATCGTTCAATTGATTCTAGTGGCAATTTAATTAATGAGTCAAAGCGGTGCACTTCTTGTTGGCTTGTGGAAAAAACTGAGGACTCAAAACATATCCTTTTTACTCTCAAAGTTAAAGATTCTTATGACACGACTTCGATTTGGAACGGTGAGCTCCTATATGAATTTATGGCAGGTTCTGAGCAACTTTCTAAAACTAAATTTTCTACCGGAGTACTTAAAGCATGCACAAATATTGAGTATTCTTGTTTTATTTTTAATAGTCATTATTGTTTCGGATCAATAAATTTAAAAAAGAAGGAGTATCGTATCTTAAACAAACAATATACTAAAGATGAGTATGAGGATCTTCTGATAAAAATTAAAAAGCACATGAATGAAATGCCGTACAAAGATACTCTTGGTAGAGAATATAAATATGGTGAATTTTTACCGATGGATATGTCGCCTTTTGCATATAACGAAACTGTCGCCAATGAATATTTTCCGCTTGATGAAATTGATGCTGAAAAACGCGGACTTGTTTGGAGTAAATATGAAGCTGAAGGATATATGTTTTCAGATTATACTATTCCAGATAACATTAACGATGTAAAAGACGACATTACAGAAAAAGTTTTGAAATGTGAAATATCCGGCAAAGCATACAGAATCGTACAGATGGAGTTTGAGTTTTACAGGCGATTTAATTTACCAATTCCACGAATTGCCCCATTTGAACGGCATAAGCGTCGTCTCCGTTTTATTGTAGATCATCTTAAGCTCCATCCGCGTATATGCGCTAAGTGCAACAAGGGTGTAGATTCGGTTTATACCACTGACGAATTTCCAATTGTATACTGTGAGAAATGTTATCAGCAGGAGGTGTATTAATATTGTCTACTGAACTGACGATCGTCGAGTTAGTAAAGTAGTTTGGATAAACAAATATTTACTAATATTTTTTACATACCTATCATGCGTTAGTACATAAGTGCAAAAAAGCTAATGGACAAAATTTAAATAAATTTTGGGTTAAACTATGATATAATCATAAGTAATGAACACTGAAACTAAAAATGTAAAAATTTTCTAGGGAACTCTGCGGGGCCATTTATAAAAAATTATGAATTAAAAAACATTAAAAAAAATCTTAGCGAGTTGTAATTTTTAAAAAATACATGAACGAATATATAGAAAAATTAAATAGTGTTGTTAAGGGTAAAGTCGCTATATTTATCGACACTGCCAACTTGGAACAGTCTGTAAAAAATATGTTTGTGCGGGCCGATGATGTGCCTGATAATTTGAAGCACTTGTCGGTAGACTCATTAAAGTGGGCAATGGATTATAAAAAATTAAATGAATTTCTAAAATCTATGGGCGAATTTAAAGGAATAAGGTTTTATACAGCAGAATTCCCTGGGGAAGCTCATCATAAATTTAGATATTTTTTAAGCAAGAGCTTAAAATTCAAACTTATTACAAAACCTCTAAAGGAGTATGGGGACCATACCCAAGAAGCTCCACACCGAAAAGCAAATTTTGATGTAGAAATTGCGGTTGATTCAGTTTTTAATATGGATAATTTTAATACGCTCATTCTGTTTTCTGGAGATTGTGATTTTGAATATTTAGTAAAATTTTTAAGAGGAAATGGTAAGATTGTAGTTGGTTTTTCAAGGTCTGGTCATATAGCAAAGGAGTTGCCACCCACACTGTCGCATTATTTTGATATAGCTAATTTCCGGTCGGTTTTTATGAAAATAAGCCCAAAAGCAAAGGACCCCAAGTCTTTCGACTTAGGGTCCCGCAGTTAATATCATGTGGTACTACTACCACACGTACTAATATTATAAGTTTAAAAAAATAAAAAGTCAATTAATTTAAAATTGAAAATCAAGGGTTAACCTTGATTTTATACACGTAATTTACAATTAGAAAATAATTATGGATTCACCGGTACAAAAAATTAAAGAAAAAATTTCGATTGAAGAGGTAATTTCTTCATATATTAAATTGGATAAGGCTGGAGTAAATTTGAAAGCCAGATGTCCTTTTCATAATGAAAAGACACCTTCTTTTTTTATTTCTCCAGATCGAGGGACTTATTATTGTTTTGGTTGTGGCGCGAAAGGTGATATTTTTAGTTTTGTAGAACAATTTGAAGGACTTGATTTTAGGGGTGCATTAAAAATTTTAGCTGAAAGGGCGGGAGTTACGCTTGGGCTTTTTGATTTTAAGAAAGATCAAAATAATAAAATTATTTATTCAGAAAAAGAAAAATTATATCAAATAATGGAAGAGGCCACAAAATTTTTTGAAAATAATTTATTGAGCAATAAAGAAGCCTTAGATTATTTAAAAAATCGCGGCCTGAATGATAAGAGTATTAAAAATTTTAGAATTGGTTTTGCGGAAAATAGCTGGAAAGATCTCTATACTTATTTTAAGCAAACTACGAGCTTAACGCCACCGACAAAATTTACTGATCAGGAATTAGAAAAAGCTGGTTTAATTAAAAAAACCGAGAAGGGAATTTATAATAGATTTCGTGGCAGAATAATGTTTCCATTGAGCGATTCGAGTGGAAGAGTTATTGCTTTCTCTGGGCGACTCTTTGTTGAGGATGTTGATGCTCCAAAATATTTAAATAGCCCAGAGAGTTTGATTTTTCAAAAATCAGCAATTCTTTATGGAATTGATAAAGCGAAAGAAGCAATTCGTAAAAATAATTTTTCAATTTTAGTTGAAGGACAATTTGATTTAATTTTGTCGCATCAAATTAATTTTAAAAATACCGTAGCAACTTCTGGAACAGCCTTAACTGGTTCAAGCGAATTAGTAAATGGTGTAGTAAATAATTTAGGGATTATTAAACGTTTGTCGCCCAATATAGTATTTGTTTTTGATGCGGATGAAGCTGGTTTTAATGCTTCAATGCGGGCGGCAAAAATAGCTTTATCTTTAGATATGAATGTAAAAGCTGCACAAATTCCTGACAACCTAGACCCAGCTGATTTGATTTCCCAAAAAGGGGTTGACTCATGGAAAGAAATTATTAAAAATGCAAAACATATAATTGAATTTTTAATGGATAAATTTATTTCTAATTCTAGTTCTAAAAACGACGTTCTTAAAATTAAATTAGAAATAGAAAAAAAAGTTCTTCCTTACCTTGAATATATTAATAGTCCGGTAAAAAAATCTCATTTTATTACTTTGATTGCTGATAAATCTGGAATTCGAGAGGAAGATATTAGGGAAATTATTAAGAAAAATGAAATTACGAGCTTAACGTCACAAAAATATCAAAAAAGTCCGATTTTTGGGAAGTCTGACTTATCCGGTACTCCGGGAAGTCTAAATGGAAGTCAGACTGGAAGTCTTATCTATCCAAAACCGGACACCTTAAAAACAAATCTTAAAAGAGAAAATATTTTAAGAAAATTGGCTGGTATTATTTTTTGGCAAAAAGGTCCCAGCTCCACCTTTTCAGCAGATAAGTTAACGCCACAGAATAATTCTCCCAAGAATTCAGAGAATCCAGATTTGATTTTAACAAATTCAGATTTTGAAGAAATTTTTAAAGAAATTGTAGAGATTTTAGAAATTAAGTCTGACCCTAACTTAGTACCTCAAAGTCCCAACTTAGCGTCACAGGATCTTAGCTTAATGCCACAATATATGCTAAAGTATCTTAATCTATTAGATTCTGATATTGGCGACTTGATTTTTGAGGCAGAAATTTTTTATGGCGATAAAAATGCAAATTTAAAAAAAGATATTAAAGAAATGCTTCTAAATTTAAAAGAAGAATATTTAAAAGAAAGATTAATTCAAAAAATGCAAGAATTGCATTTGTGTGAGGGAAATAATGATTTAATTAAGTCGTCAGAGATTTTAAAAGAAACACAAATTATTAATAACCAAATTCAAAATATTAAAAATAGTCGATAGGAACTTGAATTCACCTTGCGATTATTTGCAATTATTCCTTGAACTCGGGCACTCTAAATTAGAGTTTTTAGATTTATTGTGCTACAATATATAGATATGCAAAAAGTAGTTAATAAAATTTATTCTTATTCTGTTTTTTATGAATTAGCCCCAGAGGGAGGTTATTTTGCAATGGTGCCTGCTTTGCCGGGTTGTCACACTCAAGGTGAAAATTTTGAAGAAGCAGAAAAAAATATTAAAGAAGCCATTGAACTTTACTTAGAAAGTTTAATAGAGCGAAAAGAAAAAATTAAAGAGGAGTTTAAATCCTTACAGGGCATAGTTAGTGTTCCTATGTCATTAAGTTATTAATTTTATGTTTAAAATTCCTTCATTAAATGCTAGAAAAATTATTCGCGCATTAAAGAAGGCCGGTTTTGTTGAGGATCGTCAGAAAGGTAGCCATTTAATTTTAATTAGTATAAAAACTGGAGCGCGTACCGTGATACCAATTCATGCAGGTAGAACAATTAAGAAACCTTTAGTGATAGCAATTATTCACGACGCAGGATTGTCGTTAGAAGAATTTATAAAACTGCTTTAATTTTATTATTAATTTAAAAATAATTATGATCAAATCATTAAAATTAAATTTTGTTTTAGGAATCGTTGCGATAGTAATTATAGCTGTATTTTTTATTTTAGTTTTTGTGGCTAAAACAGTGTCAGCCGAAGGAAATATTTGCAATATTACCAGAGTTTTAAAACTTCGTTCTCGTGGAGAAGATGTGAAATGTTTACAGCGCGCTTTAAAAGTAAAAGTCACCGGTTTTTTTGGAACAAACACCAGAAAGGCAGTTAAAAATTTTCAAGCGAATAATGAATTAGAAGTTACTGGTATTTTTGATTTTGACACAAGAGATGTTTTGTTTGAGGGGGAAGATCTTAGCTCAGTAACAACCCAATCTACATATAATGCAACTGTTTTACGAAGCATTAATGGTATCGTAGCTATTATACATAATACTAGAGGGTTATCAGAACTTATTTATGATAGGAATTTAAGAAGTTATGCTTCTTTGTGTTCTAATGGCCTAATAAATACATTAGCCCATCATGATTTACCTGGTATTGTTAAAGATATAATTGCCTACCAGGGGGTTGTGGATCAATTAAATGCAGGCATAATTTGTGTTGCAAAAAAAGAAAAGTATGCCTTAGAAGTTACTTTTAAAAAAAAATTTACTACAACCGGTTCTTTAAGTGACCCGTATTCATCAGGCAAAAGTTCATATTGCATAGATTCATCTGGAGATACAGTATATGGTCCAAAATATAAAATTAATAAAGATAATTTTGAGTGCAAGATTTATTAATACAAAAACATTATGCTTAAAAAAAATAAAAAAATAACTAAAATAGTTTCAAAGTCCCAGCTTAACGCCACAGGGTCTACAAAAAAAGAGGTTAAAAAAGTTGTGAAAAAAAGCGCCACAAAGGTTATTAAAAAAGTCGTAAAAAAAGTCGTAAAAAAGTCCCAGATTAAACCCAAAAAGTCCCAGCTTAGCGCCACAAGAATTATTAAAAAATCTAGCTCCGCCGCTGAAAAAAAACTAAATAATTTAAATGTTCTTCTGGATCGCCTTTTGGAAAATGGGAAGAAAAAAGGTTTTATTACTTATAGTGAAATATTAAAAACTTTTCCTGACATTGAAAATAATATTTTATTTTTAGATGAACTTTATGAAAAACTTGGAACCAATAATATTGATATTTTAGAAGATAGTAATTTACTTAATCTTGACGCTGTTAACGATCCCAACTTATTATCTACATCAAAAACTCATGATTCTGTGCAAGTTTACCTTAAAGAAATAGGGCAATATCCATTAATTCAAGCACGAGAAGAAAAAGAACTTGCTCGACGAATTGAGCAAGGTGATGAAGAAGCAAAAAATTTATTAGCTCGCGCGAATTTGCGTTTAGTGGTTTCAATCGCCAAAAAATATGTAGGCCGAAGTAGTAATTTAAGTTTACTTGATTTAATTCAAGAAGGGAATTTGGGTTTATTTAAAGCGGTAGAAAAATTTGATTGGGCGAAGGGTTATAAATTTTCTACTTATGCTACTTGGTGGATTCGACAGGCAATTACTCGTGCTTTAGCGGATCAATCAAGAACTATTAGAATACCTGTTCACATGATTGAGACAATTTCTAAATATAAACAAATACACAGAAGACTTAGTCAAGATTTAGGACGAGAACCATTGGCTGAGGAAATTGCAACCGAAATGGGTCTTCCTATTGAAAAAGTTCATGTTATTGAAAATATAAATCAAGATACAATTTCTCTTGAACAGCCAGTTGGAGATGAAGATGATAAATCAACTCTTGGAAATTTTGTGGTAGATGATAAAATTTTAGGTCCAGAACAAGAAACTTCTCGTAAAATTCTTTCTGAACAAATTCGGGAAGTTTTAAATATACTTTCCAAAAAAGAAAGAAAAATTCTTGAAATGCGTTATGGCTTAATTGATGGCGTTCAACACACCCTAGAAAGAGTTGGGGAAGAATTTCAAGTGACCCGAGAACGTATTCGTCAAATTGAAGCTAAGGTTCACGACAAACTTCGCATAAACGAAAAAATCATAAAACTAAAAAATTATATTGAATAGATAGCAATATTATATTTTAAGCATGTGGAGTAAATAAATTTTTATTTTTCCACCATAATTAGGGTTGCAATTATCTTCTGAAATCAAAAAATTAACACAAAAGAAACTCGGTTTTGTGTCTAGGAAATTTGTTTTTGGATTCCACAGATTTCGCAAAAATTTCCAGCTTTAGGAGAATAATTCCCACAAGAAGCGCACTTGATTTTTAAGGTAGCGGCGCAGATTGGGCAAAAAACCATATGTGGAGCAACACTCATAGAACAGGTTGGACACTTATTTGCTTTAAAAGCTCGAGCGATAACAGCCTTTTGATTGTAATATTTTTTTTGAATGAAATAGATTAATGTTCCAAAGAATAGTGGCACCAGAATAAAACCTAACCAATAAATAAAAATAAAAAAGAACTCAAAAAGTTTTAAGAATTCAAAGATTTTTTGCAATAATTGGTGAGGGATAATCCTATAAATAAAAACCAACAGAACTTGCGTTAGTATTAATGCTGAAATGGCAACTACTCCTGACCAAATAACTGCATATTCAGAACGTCTATTTTTAGAACTTGAATATTTTCTCCAAGCAAACAGAAAAACAGGTAAAATAAATAAAAGACTTAAAAGAAATTGTTTTAATTCGTAAACACGTTTGTCGTAAGTATATTGATCTTCAACTTCTTTAAAAGAATCTTCATATTGTAAAACTTCTTGCTTAATTTTATTTTTAATACTATTTATTTTATTCTGTAAATTATTTTCTGTGATGCTTAGAGAAGTTATTAGCTGATCAAAAGTTTTAATTGATCCCTGCAGTGAATCACTGTCAAGTATTTGATTTTTCCTAGCAATGGATTCCAGTAAAGAAACAGAATATTCATCAACTGTCTGGGATCTCTTATAACCAGCATTATTTTTTTGATTCCTAATATCACTTAGGTCTTGCTCAAGAGCCTTTAAGGTAACCAAGTCAGGATGAACTTCTTTATATAACCCAGGAATACCTGCGATTTTTTCTCGATCACTAAATTTACAGTCAGATATATTTTTAATATCATATCCGTAATAATTATGATCGTAATAATTGTAATTAATTTCGCTACTTTTTTTGGAATCCAAATATGAACTTAAATTATAAGTACAAGGAGAATTGGCAATTGGTTGATCAATTTCATTTTGAATCGCATCTAAAAGTCCTTGTCCTTGCCATACTCCAAAAATAACCATTAATAATAGAAAAAAATATCCCAGCTTGGAAGTTTTCTGGGAATCTATTTCTTCATTAGCTACAAAACCCTTAGGACTTTCTTCTTCTTTTTTTGTAAAAAATAACATATTTATATTGTATATTAATTTTAATAATTAAGCAATGACCTTTCTAAATTTAAATTATTTTGTAAGGGTTGCGATGTTTGCGCCAAAGAATTTAATTCAGGTGCTTGCTGACCAAAATTTTTTCATAAGATTGCGGGATCTAGATAATTTAAGTAAAATGTATTAATATATTTATTATGCTAAGAATAAATTTTTTAAGAATTTTGTCTGATTACGTTTCAATGGTTATGGCTGGACAAGGATCTTCGGTGGAAAGTGAAGGAAAAGTTTTTGGGCTTAATAAAAAACTAAATATTGAAGATGAAGCTGATCAATATAAACTTGTCGGTCTTTTTTCTGAATGGCTGGTATTTGACAGGGAGCAAAAAGTTTTTGATGGATTGACTGGGCTTCAATATTTTGTAAAAAATAATCCTTTGAGATTGCCTGACAATGAGATAAATGCCTACAATGATATGCTTAAGTTTGAAGTAGGATATTTTGAAGTGAAGAATATTGAGTTGGGCAAAGGAGTGCTACTTGAGTCCATAGCGAATTCAAAGGAATATTTTGTGAATGATGTAACTGCTAGTTTGTCCTTAAAAAAAGAAGACACCATTTGGGCGAGAATTGCCCCAGTTGACGATATTTATCACATAGTGGGGAGTTTATTTTTTGTAATGCCATATAAGATTATGCCTGGTATGCGGCAGGCGGTTTCAGAATGGAAGAAAAATTCTTTTGATGCGAAACAAATTGCATCTTGGTTGATAGAATTTAAAGATAAGGATAATAATGAATTTCATAATTCCATATCTAAAAAAAGCAAAGCGAGTTCAGGTTTCACTAATGCAACAGAAGAATACGAAAAAGCAG
>JBBUBU010000061.1:0-2110 GCA_038058115.1 Patescibacteria group bacterium
ATTAACCAGCGATAGCTGGTTAATGGCAAAATTGTTATTTAGCCCGGGTTCCGGCTGGAATTTCATTGTTAGGTTCAAGTAGGGAAAATTTGCCGTCTTCGGTTGAAACAGCCAAAATCATTCCCTGGCTTTCAAGGCCACTAATTATTCTCGGCTCTAAATTCGCAACAAACATACATTTTCTACCAACCAGCGCCGAGCAGTCTGGAAAATAAAAAGAAATACCTGAAACTATTTGCCGTGGTTTTTCTTCGCCTAGATTCACCGATAATTTAAGTAATTTATCAGTCTCCGGGATTTTTTCGGCCGATAATATTTCTCCCACCGCTATATCAACTTTTTTAAAATCTTCAATACTGATCATTTTATTTTTGTCCATTTTAAAAATTATTTTTTGTCGTCTTGATCTTTTGGGAAGTTATCATTTAAAAAATTCTGCAAGCTAAAAGCTTTTTGCAGCTCTTCAAGGCTTACATTTCCTGTTTTTGTAAGTTTGCATATTTCACAATCATCATCATCAATTATCTGTGGGTTTAAGCTGGGGCCTTCTTTTTTAGGTATTTTTTTGGACATAAATAAATTATAAATATTTTTCTTTTTTTATTTTATTAATCTAATTAAATTATATTTTTTATAATTTATATAATATCATACACATTGTGATAAAACAATTAATCACATCCTGAATTCTACCCCCAGAAAATCTTAAATTATTAATTTAATTATATCGTTATAGGTTACAAATAACATTAATGCTAATAAAATTATAAAACCAGAAGCATTAATAATATTAAAAACTTTTGGATTTATTGCTGAGCCTTTGATTTTTTCAATTAAAATAAAAAATAAACGCCCACCATCTAAAGCTGGAAATGGAATTAAATTTATAACTGCTAAATTTATAGAAATAATGGCGGTGAAAGATAATAAATAAACAAAACCAGACCGATAAGCATCACCCACAATGCCAACTATTCCAACTGGCCCAGCTACTGCATCTAAACTTCCTCTACCGCGAATTCCATCAGAGATAAGGTCATATAAACCGATAACCATACCCCTAGCTGTTAGTAAGGTAATTCTCATCCCATCTTTTAATGCTTCCAAAATAGGTAATTTTATTATACCGACTTCTTCCATTGCGATGCCAATTTTCCCATCAATGGGAGTTAAAATTACATTCTGTGGCGTTAAGCTCGTAGTTTGTGAAATGCTATTATTGTTAGTATTAGTATAATTAATTATTATTTTCTCTTTTTGATTTAAATTTATATAATCTTTTAAAGATTGAGGTGTTGGATTTTCCAATAAATCAATACTTAAAATTTTATCCCCCATTTTTAATCCAGCTTTTTCCGCAGGCGAATTTGGTAAAACTGAAGTAATTACTAAACTTATATCTTGAATTTTATCTTTATTTTTTTCTGTTACCGCACCACTTGAAATCGGTAAACCAATCATAAAACCGACAGAAAATAATAACCAAGCTAAAATAAAATTCATAAAAACTCCAGCAAAAATTACAATACCTTGTTGATATTTTGGTTTGTCTGTAAATCTTTCCCCCTCTTCTTTGGGGAGGGGGTTAGGGGGTGGGGTTTGTATTTCCTCTTCTGCATTCTCTCCAAAAATTTTCACAAAACCACCTAAAGGTAAAAGATTAAAAGTGTATTCTGTCTCCCCTTTTTTAATTCCAAATAATTTTGGTGGAAAACCAAAACCAAATTCATCCACCCGCATTCCAAATTTTTTCGCAGCAAAAAAATGCCCAAATTCATGAACTAAAACTACCACCAATAAAATTATTAAAAATATTAAAATATTCATTTAAGTAGCATAACATACCTACTTTGAATTACAAAACTTAAGTAAAATTAAAAATACTGAAACTTCTGAAAAATATTAAATTGCTTACTAATTCAGACGGTCGTCCAAGTTAGTAAGTAATTTTAGTATCAAGTACTATCTCAATAATAAAAATAAATACAAAGAAATCTAATGAGAAGATGCTTACTGGACTGGCGACCGCCGAGTTAGTAGACAACTTGACTTCCATATTTATATTTGACAAAAATACCCATAGGGGGTATTATAGACAATATGAGAAAAG
>JBBUBU010000062.1:0-3823 GCA_038058115.1 Patescibacteria group bacterium
TAAGACAGAGAACAACTTTGAGTTTTTAACTAACAACGACAGATATATTATGCTTTTATCTAAAAATACTGCCGGCGCTAACAAAAATTCTCCATATGCCATTGACTTTGCTTCTACCGTTACTGGTAATGTAATCTTAAATACCCAAAAGGGTGGCACTAGGTTAGATTATTCCTCTAAATTAAAACAGGTTACTGCGTATTATTTAAATATAAAAAATAGTGCTCAATTAAATTGGCTAAGCGCAGATAGTTTAATTACCTATACATTTCCTACTTTAGGTAGCAAAATTAGCAGCTGGCAAGAAGAATAAATAAAAACATTATTTTAACTTTTATAAATAAATTTATGCCGAGGGAAGAAGAAAACATTAGAAGACAAGGGCAAACAATGTTGGTAACAATATTATTTTTTTTGACTATTTCTTTATTTGTTATTTTTAGCTTAGTCCCACAAGCAACAACAAAATTTATTATTGCCAACAATTCAATTCAATCAAAACAAAGTTTTCTTTTGGCCGAATCTGGCACCGAAGATGCATATTATCAAATAAAAAAATACAATGACACAACTTCACCAATAACACTACCCACACTAAACAGTGGCACGGTTACGACAACAATAATAAATCAAACTGATGGCACAAAAATAATTTCTGCCACAGGAGATGTTGCTTCAAAGCAAAGAAAAAGTATCTTGAAAACAAAACCAAATAGCACCACAAAAGCTACGCTAAAATATGGTTCTCACATAGGAACTGGTGGACTAAAAATAGATGGTGGTAATACTGTAATTACTGGCGATGTTTATTCTAATGGCCCCGTTTCTGGCGGGAGCGGTACTGGATATAAAATTAATGGTGACGTTACTTCGGCTGGTAATAATGGTTCAGTGCTAGGATATGATAAAAATAAAATTAGTTTCACTGAAAATGTTTTTGCTAATACAATTAACAAATCAAAATTAAATACCGGAAAAACAAATAATTGTAATATTGGATCAAATAATAATCCTGCATGTGTGACCATGGACTTATCTTTTATTCCTATAAAACCTCTAAACACTATTAATGCTGCAATAATTAATGAGCTAAAAACTACAGCTGCAGTAAATACTTATACGGGTAATGTAAAAATAACAAATCAAACAGGTAATAATTCTAATCCAGCCCCAATAACTCAAGGAATAACTTGCACTACAAATTCTAATAATAATACATGTAAAATTGGTCCTGTAAAAATTACTGGTAATTTAACTCTTGAAAGTAATGCTGATGTAACTTTAACTGGCCCAGTTTATGTAGTTGGAAATATTATATTAAAAGGTAGTTCTAAAATTACTCTTAATTCTTCTTATGGTTCAAATAAAATTGAAATAATGCTAGCTGAAAAAATAAATGCTAGTTCCACCACTAGTGGTAAAATTAATGTAAGTGATAGTTTTAAATTTTTAATTCCTACCACCACTCCCCAAACTACCAATAGTTACATTATGCTTTTAACAGAAGCAGATTTTGGAGGAGATACTAATGGCTGCACATCAAGCACTGGCAATAGTGGTTGTGCAATTTCTTTTGTCGGGGGCGACACCACAGGTGAAGCAATATTAAATGCTCAAAATGGTGGAATTGCCTTAGAGGATTCGCCAAACATGAAACAAATCACTGCAAATTTTTTAAGCATAAAGGGTTCAGCTAAACTTGGTTGGCCAAGCACATCTAGCTCTATTGAATATGGTATTTCTACACTATCAAATATCACCAGCTGGCAGGAGGAGTAGATTTAATCCTTTAACCTAAAAAATCGCTGTAATTTTCTTTATCAACTATATGTATTTTTTTAATAATTTTTTGATACTGATTTTTAAATAAATTTATTGATTTAGTTTTTCTAGCTAAAAATTTACACTCAAATGCTTCTAGAAAACCATCGCTTTCTTCCAGATAATCAATTTCGACTTGCGCATAATTTTGCCAAAAATATTTTTTCTTTATAATTTGATTATTATTCAAATATTTAATTCTTTCAATTACAAAAAAATTTTCAAATAATTGTCCTTTATCTAGTCTTAATTCTAGATCGGCAAATTTATTTATTATGCTATTTCTAAAACCAACGTCGGTAAAATATATTTTAAATCCCTTTTTAATTTCATTGTTTAGATTATTGCTATAAGCATATATCTTCACAATTACAAACATTTTTTCTAATAAATCAATATATCTTTCTATTGTTTTTTCAGTGCTTTTAATTTCTCGAGCAATATTACCAACTTTAACCATGCTTCCAATATTAATTGCTAAAAAAGTTACTAAATCTTGTAATACTTTTGGTTTTTTAATATTTTCTAAAGCAAAGATGTCTTTATATAATGTATTATTTTGCAAAAGGGCTAGTCTTGTTTTAGCATCTTCAATATTTTCTCCTAATACTTTTGGGTAAAAACCATAATTTAACAAATTTTCAAAATTTTGTTTAAGAAACATTAAGCCCATTTCGTTTTTTATTTCTTCAAAAGCTAAAGGATACATCATATATTCTAAAGCTCGACCGGTTAGGGGTTCACGAATTTTATTAGCTAAGTCAAAAGAAGAAGAACCAGTGGTAATAATCTGAATATCTTTTTGGGTGTCAAAAAGCACTTTTAAAGTTACGCCAATATTTTGTATTAGTTGTGCTTCATCAATAATTATTAATTTGGCTTTGCCAATTATTGGCATAATTTTAGCCGGTTCAGGCACTTCAAAAATAGCTCTTTCGCTAGGAATATCGCCTTGAAAATATTTTTTCTCACCCTCAAATTGGTTAAAAATTTTTTTAACCAAAGTAGTTTTTCCTACCTGCCTGGGACCGTAAAGTATTATAATTTGTCCCTTAAAAAGCTTTGATTTTATTTTGTCTTCTAAGATTCTCTTGTAAATCATATAAGTAAGTATACTAAATTACTATACTTAAGTCAAGAAATTCATCTAAATTTTGCCCCTTAAGTCTATTTTTTAACAAATAATCATATTATTTGCTTTAAGGTGGTCGGGCTGCTGGGAATCGAACCCAGTCTAAACGCTCCCAAAGCGCTTGTACTACCGGTATACTACAGCCCGTTGAAAAACATATTATATTGTAAAATACACTAAAACGCGTTTAAACGCTCGCTCAATAAAGGCACTTGGAATCCGGTATACTACAGCCCGTTATTTAATTATCAAACCATGTCCCAGCTTAACGCCACAATAATACCATAATCTAAACGCTCGCTCAATAAAGGCACTTGGAATCCGGTATACTACAGCCCGTTGAAAAACACAATATTTAATTATTCAGACGACAATAAACATCTTATCACAAAATTAAATCTTCCACTACTTTTATTTTTGCTTCTTTGGTTTTTTGATTTAAAAAAACTATTATTAAATTAACTTGCCATTCTTTATCCTCTGGAATTTTTTTATTTAAAAGATAAGTTTGAATTGTGCGCGACATTCTTTTTATTTTCCACGGATGCATATTTTCTTCTGGCCTGTATCCTGAATCTTCGGCTTCAGGTAATGTTTCCCGTGAAACACTCTTCACCTCTATAAAATAAATTTTACCTTCTTTTTCTGCAACAATATCCAACTCGCCCCATTTTTTCGTATAATTACGATCTAATATCAAAAAATTATGTTTCACTAGAAACTTTGCAGCAATATTTTCACCCAATTCCCCTATTTTTTGTTTTTCTGAACTAAAAACCTTTGGCATTTTGTTATATTTTAGTGATTAAAAGATATTTTATAGTGACCATGTATCAACTGCTGATTTCAACAACTAAAAACTTTTGGCAT
>JBBUBU010000063.1:0-3779 GCA_038058115.1 Patescibacteria group bacterium
TTTAATCATAAATACATAATACCTTAATATTCGTATTTAAAGGTGGGGAGAAGTGTCTTGCTGAAGTTGTTAAGCATGACCCGGTACTTGCCGGTGGTAATTTAACGGGGGCTCAAGTATGTGGCCCTAAAACAAGGAGAGGAAAAAATATGAACAATGACACCATTTGGAAGTTCCAACTCAAAACCACGGACGAGCAGACCGTTGAGATGCCCGCGAATGCGGAAATCCTCTCGGTTCAAACACAATCTGGAATACCATGCATTTGGGCAATGGTAAACCCAAAAAATGAAAAAGTAAGTAGGGTTTTTCATATTTTTGGGACAGGGCATGTCATTCCAAAAGCTGACAGAAAGTTTATTGGCACCTACCAGCCTGAAGGTGGGGTATTTGTATTCCATCTGTTTGAGGTGTTGTGATTATATGGGTGCCGGAGTGTGAATTGCTGATAGCACCACTCCCACCAAAAAATCCACGGTGTTATTACGCTGACGGATAGGAAATAAAAGACGAAAAAACAAGAAGGAGTCCAAAGTGATTTCTTCTTTTTTTAATTTTAATTTGGAAAATCAGTTTTTGTAAATAGGCTTTTTATATTAAACAGTTGAGCGTAAGTCAGACTTACGCTCAAATATATTACTTACTGAACTGACGACCGTCGAGTTAGTAAGTATTATAATAATTTACCATAATTATGCGGTCGCACAATTTTGGTAAATAGTTTTTTACATAAGACAGTTGAGCGTAAGTCAGACTTACGCTCAACTAAAACTTAATTTTGTAAATAAAAATTTATTTGTTATACTTTAAGTATGTTACTTTTAGAAAAAAATATTAATAAAGAAGAACTTCAAGAAATTGCCAAAAATATTTTTGGCAATGTTGTGAAATTAGTGGTTGATGTTGAAAATGAAATTATTGCTTTGGACGCAGAATTACATATTGATTTAGCGGAACTTTTAGTAAAAAATGGATCTACTCAAAAAAATCTTTGGGGAGTAAATATTTATCCAGATGTGGAAGGGGATGATTGGCTTGAATTTGATTCAATGGTTAATTTAAAACCACAATTTGGAAATCGTTCACGTTTTGTTGAAAATCCAATTATTAGGGAAAAAATAATTAAAATTATAAAAAGTAAAATAAATTTATAAAAAAAATAATTAAAAATATGCATCAACATAAAGAATTATCAGAAGGGCGATGGAATACTTTTAATTTTTTTACTCAAATGGCTAATATTGGAAGTGAGGTTATTCGTGCTTTAAGATGGCAAGATAAAAATAAGGTTAACAGTCAATTAGCGGCTGAGCGAGCTTTGGAACTTTTAGATTTAAGTATTGATGATCCAAAAAACCATACTTCAAATCGTTTACGAGAACTTTATTTACTTAGAGAATTTATTACCGATTCGTTGTTTTTTGGTAATCAATATAAATCATCTTATAAATCTTGGGAAAATTATTTCAACGCTTTTACTTACGTAGCAAATAAAATATAAAAATTTGCTTTTGATTTGAAATCATATTATATTAAATAAATAGATATTAGTTTAATTATTAATAATCATAGTAAAATAATTTAAAATAAAAATGCAAAAAGAAGATTATTACAATTTATTGGGAGTAAATAAGGGCGCTTCAAAAGATGAGATTAAAAAAGCTTTTTATAAGCTGGCGCAAAAATATCATCCAGATAAAAAAGGTGGGGATGAAAAAAAGTTTAAAAAAGTTAATGAAGCCTATCAAGTCCTTTCAGATGACACAAAACGCTCTAAATATGATCAATATGGATCTAATTTTGAAAATATGGGAGCTGGGTTTGGGGGTGGCCACCAAGGCCACGGCGGTGGTTTTGGAGGTTTTGATTTTTCTGGAGCACAGGGTTTTAATCAAGGGCAAGGATTCAATGGAGCTGAATTTGATTTTGGAAATTTGAATGATATTTTTAGTGATTTTTTTGGTGGTGGGGTACAAAATGAAAGAAGGCAAACCCAGAGAGGTCGCGATATTTCAACTGAAATGCAAATTAGTTTTACTGATTCTATTTTTGGAATAGAAAGAAAAATTTTATTAACAAAAGTTTCAAATTGTTCTACCTGCAGTGGTTCAGGCGCTAAAGCTGGGTCAAAAATGGAAACTTGTAGAGTTTGTAATGGTAAAGGAAAAATCCATCAAACAACCAAATCATTTCTTGGAACTATTTCAACTACAAAAGCTTGTAAAGATTGTTTAGGTTCTGGTGAAATACCAAAAGATATTTGTGATAAATGTCAAGGAGCGGGGGTTATGCGAAAACAAGAAGAAATTTCTATAAATATACCAGCTGGTATTCGCGACGGGGAAATAATTGGTATGTCCGGTATGGGGGAAGCAGTTTCGAGAGGAATTCCGGGCGATTTGTATATTAAAGTAAATGTTACTCCACATTCTATTTTTAAACGCGATGGAAATGATTTAATAATGAATTTAAATTTAAAATTATCAGAAGCATTATTGGGTACTGAATATCCAATTCAGACCTTAGACGGTGTAATTAAAATTACAATTCCAGAAGGAGTAAATATGAATGAAATTTTGCGGGTGCGCGGTAAGGGTGTGCCAACTACAAAGTCCCAACTTAACGCCACAATAATTAAGCGTGGCGACCTTTTAATTAAACTTAATATAAAACTTCCCGGTAAACTTTCCCGCAAATCTCGCGAATTGATGGAGCAACTAAAAAAAGAGGGAGTATAGTTTATTTTTAAACAAAATTGGGATTGTTTTAATTTTATTTTTGTATTATAATATTAAAAATACATGAGTGATATTATAATTAAAAAATATATAAAACAAATTGGTAAAGAATCCGATAAAAAGATGGAGCAGTTTTTGAGTGTGTCAAGAAAAGAGCAAGTTAAATATTTAAAAGTAATTGATAAAAAACATTTAGAAAGTTTAGATCGGATAAAAAGGGATATAGATTTTAGGTTTGCAAAACATTTAAAAATAATTAAAAAAGAAAATTTAGAGAGTGTAAAATCAGTAAAGAAAGAAGCTTATAAAGAAATGAATACACATTTAGGTGCCTTGAGTGAGCTTCACAAGGAAGAATTGAAAACAATCGGCGAAGGCTATACTTTAACAAATATAAGACTTGATCGTATGGATCAAAGATTTGATTTAGTGGATGAAAAACTTGATTCACACACCGAGATGATTGGTCAATTAATGGTTGATGTTACTATTTTGAAGGAAGATGTTTCGGTATTGAAAGAAGACGTTTCAGTATTAAAGGAAGATGTTTCGGTATTGAAAGAAGACGTCTCAGTTTTAAAGGAAGACATGAAAGAAGTAAAATTAGACTTAAAAAATAAAGTTAACGTGGTTGATTTTAATCAATTAAAGAGTAAAGTTTTAGATTATTAGGTTATATCTATAAATAAAGTTATGGTATTTTGATAATTTAAGCTAAAATATTAAATTAAAATTATGTTAGAAATTAAAACCTGCCAAAACTGCCAAAAAGAATTTCCGATTGAACCGGAAGATTTTTTATTTTATGAAAAAATCAAAGTACCGCCTCCCACATGGTGTCCAGAGTGTAGGTTTATTAGGCGTTTATCTTTTTCAAATTGCTGGAATCTTTATAGGGATACCTGCGACCAGTGCAAGAAAGAAATTATTTCAACCTATTCTCAAGACAATAATAACCATATTGTCTATTGTTATCCTTGCTGTTGGGGAGCTACTTGTGATGGTAGAGAATATGCCATGGATTACGATCCGAAGAAGCCA
>JBBUBU010000064.1:0-4520 GCA_038058115.1 Patescibacteria group bacterium
ATAGTTTTAAAAGAAATTTAAATAATTCAATTTTGCCATCGAATGACTTGAAAGAACTTTTAGAAAAAGGCGAAAAAGCTTTGGATGGTTATTATGACACTTATCATAAAAGTTGGCATCAAAATATTTTAACTGAATTTAGAATAAATGGCATAGTTTTAGATGAAAATATTGTTTTGACTGGCGTGATAGATAAAATTGAATTTGAAGGTGGAATGGTTAATGTGGTGGATTATAAGACCGGCAAAGCCAAAACTCGAAATGAAATAATGGGTAAAACAAAAAATTCTGACGGTAATTATTTTCGCCAATTAATTTTTTATAAAATTCTTTTAGATAATTTAAATCAGAATTCTAAGTCCCAGCTTAGTAAATACAATATGCGCACCGGAGTTATTGATTTTATTGAACCAGATTCAAAGGGAAATTTTCATAAAGAAATTTTTGAAATTACTCAAGAAGACACAGATAATTTAATTAAAAAAATAAAAGAAGTCGCGCAAGAAATTTTGAATTTAACTTTTTGGGACAAAACTTGCGACAACAAAGATTGCGAATTTTGTTTTTTACGAATGCTTATGAAATAATGAAAAAATGAAAAAATGAAAAAATGAAAAATATAAAAATAAAGAAAATAAAATAAACATTTTTAACACTACACTGACGATCGTCAGGTTGGTGTTAAAAATTATGTCACCTACTGGTTGTGTAGGTTTGATTTTATTTTGTTCCGTGATATTATATAAAGTATGAATTTAAAAGGCGCTAATTTAAAAAAACAAAAGATAGCATTTTTTTTTCTTCTCGCTTTTTTTATTTTTCTATTTCCAATTTCAAATATTGAAGCATCTAGACATTCGCGTAGTTCAGGAAATTCTGCTCGACCTCAACCTTCTCAGGCTCCAGCCAGGTCAGCTCCGGTCCAGCAGGCTCCTGCTCCTAGAGCATATACACCCCCACCTGCTCTTAAGATTTCAGTTACCGCTCCAGTAGCAGCCCCAGTCAAATCTTTTTTTCAATCAGTTGTAGGTGTTATTAAAAATACTACTCAATCTGTTGTTAATGTTGCTAAAGATGTAGTTAAAGCAATTGCTAATACTGTTAAAAATATTTCTCAAGCAGTTGTTGGTATTGCTAAAACAGTTCCTGCTATCGCTAAAAATGTATCTAAAAACGTGGCTCAATTTAGCATTAGTATTGCTGGTAATGGTGTTCAGTTAGTTACTAGTATTTTTGGGAATTCATCTAAACCATTAACCGATCAAAAAATTTCTACCACTGAAGTCGAAAAAACTAAAATAACTCAAAGCTTACAAAAAACTCAACAACAAATATTAAGTAATAATACAAAACAAAAAGCATCAGTCAGTGGGAACAAGCAAATAATATATTCTTCTAATTCAGTTAAATCATTATCAACTGATACAACAAAAACACAACAATCACAAATAATGTCCCAGCCTCGCCCTGAAGGCTATGGCCGAGGGCTTAACGCCACAATAATAACTAAAAAATCTTCAGCAGATGTTGCTAATGTTTTTAAAACAAAATTTGTACAGTACGCACCATACTTTGATCCTAAATATCCCTGGACCGAAAGAATTTACATAAGGAAAGAGAAAGATTTTTTTCAAGAAATGTTAATTAGTAATAATTTTCAACATAAAGATATTTCTATCTGGGATACTTTGGGTGACTTAGATCGATCAAACTTAATTAAAAAATTACAATTTTCTGATTCTCAAGAAATTGAAGATTTTAGTATAGAAACATTATTTAATTTTCTTAAATCATCCTCAGTTAAAGCATATACGGGGAAATATACTAAACTTGGAAATGAAAGAATTGCCTACTTTTACGACAAGCAGACTAAATTATTAGTTTTGATTGAAATAGGTACTGGTAAATTCATAAAAAGTTTTACAAATATTGAAAGTCAAATTAAGATAACTAAAAAATAATTATTACATGTTAGAAACATTCACAAAAAAAATAAAGTCCCAGTTTAATACTACAGGTAGTAAAATACTTTTAGCTATTTTAGTAATATTTTTTCTTATTTCTTATTTAAATAAAGATAGTGATAATTTTATAAAAAATAAATTAAATTACTTTTCTAAATTTAGTTTTTTTAATAAAGAAAATAAAATTAATGATAAAGAAAATAAAATAGAAAACAAAATAGAGGGTAAAACTATTGATGGAGTTAAATTACCTCCTGACCCGGGAGCAGAAGGCAAAAAAACTCTTGTGGGAATTGATTCTGATAAAGATGGAATAAGGGATGATGTCCAAATTGCTATTTATGAGAGGTATCCTACTAATCCAGAATTTAGGAAGATATTATTTCAAGTTGCTAAAGATATGCAAGATGCAGTCATTGCTGGGGCTGAAGGGGATAGGAATAAGATATTAAAATTAATGGAGGAATCAGGCAAGGGTATTTCCTGTTTATCTGATAAGATAGAAGATGGTTATTATGATTTAAAGTTTCTTGGAATAAGGGTTAGGGATACCCGAGAACGTATTTTAGCCAATGAAAAATTTGATGTTGCTTTAAATGGTACCTTTTGGGGAACAGTTGATTGTGAAGAATAATATATGTCAATAATTAATTTAAACAAAATGAATAATATGAAAAATATAATTACTAAATTAACTTTAGTTTTAATTATTATTTCTTTTTTACCAGTAAGCACTTCAGCTGTAACTAAAGATAATTTAAAAGATAATCCATGCATGTCTCAGGTTGGGAAAATTACTAAAATATATTTTGTGAATGGGGTGTGGGTTGAAAGAGAGGATGCTAGATTTACAGTTGATCAAATTAAAGCAGCCTACAAAGATACACTAGAAAAACGTTTTCCTGGGCAAGTTTTCCTATTTGAATCAGCCTATAACAAAACCGACGGAAAGATAAAAGATCTTTTTGAAACTATGGGTCAAAAGATTAATGAAAGTAATGAACCAGAACTAAAGAAATACACAGCAGAACAATATTACAATCTGTATTTAGATTTTAAAAATGAAACTAAAAACGATCCTGTATTAGTTAAACCATTTGTAATACCTTTAAACAAAATAATTGAAAAATATTTAGTAAACCGTGCAAATGAAAAAGTTAATGCTGAGAATTTAATTCAAGCTTTCGGAAATGATTTAAAGGAAGGAAGAAGAGTATTATTAATTGCCCATAGTCAAGGAAATTTATTTGCTGATCAAGCGATACAAGCTTTAAAAAGTGAATACAGCAAAAACATTGGAATGATTGGTCTAGCTTCTCCTGCAGCTAAATTAAATAATAATAGTGTTTATTACACAGCACACGATGATGGTGTTATTAATGGAACCAGAATATTAAATAATATTTTACCTTCCAATATTAGTAATAATTTAGGTTTAATTAATGATAAGCGTGATTTTATGAATCACGAATTCTTACCTTCTTACTTTAAAGAAAATCTACCAAGTCGTAAGAAAATAAATGAAAATATAAATTCAAGTGTTTTAAATCTTAATTTTCCAAAAACTCAATTAGGCAGTGGAGCAATTACTGTAACTATGGAATGGGGAGAAGAAAAAGATCTTGATTTACAAATCATTGAACCTAATTCACAGAATGTCCATTGGTTTTTAAATAAAGGTAAATCAGGAATTATGGATTTAGATGACAAAGATAAATTTGGACCCGAGCATTATTACATTCCTTGTGATACATTAGCTACAGGTACTTACAAAATAAATACAAATTATTATGAAGGTAAAAAAACAGAAAAAGCTAGAGTTCAAATAAGTACAGCAGATGGTAAAACCATTTCTTTCCAAAAAGAACTTCCTAAAGCTTTAGGTTATTTAGGAATTGATAATCCGACGCCTATCGCCACCATTAATGTTTTGAAAGAGAATGGGAAGTATAAGTATGTGGTGGAAGGGGTGAGGTAAAGGAGTATGAACAATAATCTTTTTTTATTTTTTTATAATTTTTCGCATCAATTTCTTTGGCTAGATAATTTAATTATTTTTTTTGCTGAATATTTTCCGTATTTAGTAGTTATTTTAGCTGTATGTTTTTTCTTTCGAGAATTTCTCGCGCATGAGGGAAGTCTGACTTCCCTCATGCAAAAATTATTTTTAATATTTTGTGTGCCACCTATTACTTATATAATTAGTATTTTTTTAAAAAATTTATTTCAAGTAGCACGACCATTTTTGGAATTTCCAAACATTATTCCACTTTTACAAGAAAATGGTTTTAGTTTTCCATCGAGCCATACGGCTTTTTTTAGCAGTTTGGGTTTTGCTATTTTTTTTATTAATAAAAAAGCTGGTTATTTTTTTATTTTTTTTGCTTTATTAATTGGATTTGCTCGTATTATGGCTGGAGTTCATTTTCCAGTTGATATTTTAGGTGGTTTTGTTTTAGGTTTTTTAGTTTCGTTTTTGTGTAGCTTGTGGAATCGTTTTCCCAAGGTCTGACCTTTTTGAATTCCCAAGGTCAGACCTTTTTCCGCGATTGAAAA
>JBBUBU010000064.1:4530-8585 GCA_038058115.1 Patescibacteria group bacterium
ACTACTGTGTTATTTTAAATTATGAAATTATTAGATTTTATTAAAAATAAAAAAAGTATTTTTTGGTCAACAAAAAATTATGAAAAACTTTCAAAAGAAGCGGTAGTTGAAGGTGTTTTAAATTATGGTAATATGGACGATGTTTCGGAACTTATCTCTATTTTAGGCATTAAAGAAATGGCTAATATTTTTAAAAAAGAATCTAAAAAACTAAGGACAAATTATCGCCCAGAAATTAAAAATTATTTCACTCTTTATTTTAAGAAATATACATCAAAGAAATATCTACAGAATAATAATCCAATAATAAATTGATTTTTTAATAATTTCTTAGTATTTTTTTTATAGTAATGATATAATTATGGTGAATTATAATGTAATGCCAAAGACGAAGGTCAGAATAATTTTATCAATTTTAATTTTAAATATCTTTTTCGGAGGATTGGGTTTTGGTGTTCCAAATATTGTAAATACTGCAAGTGCTGACCATTGCGGTGAAGGTCTTGTTCATAGTACAACGACTGGTTTTTGCGAAGGTGCTACAAGTGATCCAGTTGTCACCAACACCGAAACTACTAAACAAAATAAAGATAGCGGTAATGATTTTGAATCCAGATTAGGGGAATGTAAAGTCACCAGTAGTGATGGTTGGTCTGCATGTCTTAAGGTAACACTATATTACTTTGGGGTAACAATTCCTTCTTCTTTGTTGGTTTTATCAGCCAAATTATTTGATTATATGTTAAATTTGACCCTAAATTCTTCAATGTACGAACAAAAGTTTATTGAAAAAATCTGGAGCGTAATTAGAGATTTTGCTAATATTGGTTTTATTTTAGTTTTAATTTATGCCGCCTTTCAAACTGTTTTAGGCATTGATCATGGTGGTAAAAAATTAATTGCTAATGTTGTTATAATGGCACTTTTAGTAAATTTTTCTTTATTTTTTACCAAAATAATTATTGATCCAGCTAATATTTTAGCAAAATTATTTTATAATACAATTAGAGTGGTTGATGGTGGTACCGTTGGAACAAGTTTAAAACCTGTATCTGAAGCCCTCGCTTCATCTTTTGATATTAATATATTCTTTAATCAAGATTTTATAAAAACTATAGCAGAAGAAAGTAATGCTGAAAGTATTGTAGATTTACAAAGTCAATTAGAGACAGAAAACAATAAAACCTTATTAAAGAGATGGAAGGAATTAAAGTTGTATTGTTTATTACCCTTTATGGACATTCCTTTTGATCATTGTGAAATAAAACACGAAGTAATTGCTGAAAAAATTGCCGAGCGTAAAAGACTTGATAATGGGGAGATAGTAATTAATGTATCTCAAGCTATTTCATATATGGTGATTTATGGGATTATTGTTTATATACTTATATATGTATTTGTAGTTGTTGCATTAAGTATGTTAGGTAGAACATTAGAATTAATTTTATTAATGATTGTTTCACCATTTGCTTTTGTAAGTCGTGCTGTACCCGGCTTAGCTGATAAAGAATTTGGTTTTGATAAATGGGTACATAAATTAATTAGTACTTCATTTATGGTAACAATATTTGTTTTTTTGCTTTATGTAACATCAGAAATTTTAAATGCTCAAATATTTGAAGTTGCAAAAGATAACGCTACCGGCATGGAAAGATTAATAGTTTGGCTTTTCCCAGCAATTTTAATTGCGTGTTTGCTTTGGAAAGGTATGAAATACGCAATAGAGAGTTCCGGAATGTTTACTGAACATATTATTAGTGTTGCGCAGAAGCTTGGTGGTGCAGCATTGACTGGTGGTGCGGTTCTTGGTGCAGCGGGATTACAAAAAGTTGTTGGTGAACATTATTTGAAAAAAGCTGAAGACCCTGCTTTGCGCGAAAGAGCAGCGTCGGGGCATGATAAAGATGCCGAAAATAAATTGGCTAGATATAATGCTTTGTCAAAAAATTCTTTTGATCTAAGAAAAGCGCCAGGAATGAGTTGGATCCAAAAACAAACTGGAGTTGACGCTACTCATGGTTTGCTTGGCTTAGGAGGCGAAAAATCTTTTGAAGGTGGAGCGGCGGAAGCACAGAAAAAAGCAAAACACGAAGACGAAAAAAAATTCGAAACATATGGAATGACTGCAGAAGAGAAAGCTGAACAAAATAAAAAAGCGGCAACATGGAAAGAAGGTTTTGATAAAACAGAAAAAGACGCAGAAGCAGCGGTTAAATCTCAAGCTACATCTAAATTTAATGAAGAGGAATGGATAGCAAAAGATAGTGGAGATATACAAACTCAACCTGAAAGAATGGCAGGTGCAAAAAAGTCATCATTTAATGAAGATGAATGGATAAAAAAAGATAATGAAAATATGCAAAAGCAAATGGATGTAGCTCAAGTAGAAGCAAAACGTAGGGGTACAAAGTTTAATCCAGATACTTGGAGTGGTTCTTATTGGGGTGCAAGTAATCAACAGCAAAGAATGGAAAATGCAAAAAAGTCATCATTTAATGAAGATGAATGGATAAAAAAAGATAATGAAAATATGCAAAAGCAAATGGATGTAGCTCAAGTAGAAGCAAAACGTAGGGGTACAAAGTTTAATCCAGATACTTGGAGTGGTTCTTATTGGGGTGCAAGTAATCAACAGCAAAGAATGGAAAATGCAAAAAAAGAAGTTGGGGAAAAAGTATGGAATGAAAAAAAAGAGGCTTTTAAAGAATCTTATGAGGCTGGTGGTAGCTTAGCTGCTTATGGTTTAAAAGAAGGTGAAATGGGTGTTAAAAAAGTAGGTCTCTCTAAAGCAGAACAAAAAAAAGAAGAAGAGGCTCAAAGAAGTGCTTATTTTGAAAGCAAGAAATCGGATCCTGAAAAAGCAAAACAAGAAAGAATTAAAAAAGAAAAAGCACGTGAAGAATTTAAAAAGAATTTAAAGGCAGATGAGAAATTTGAGGGAGCCAATGAAATTAAATTTGAGGAAGGATATAAAACATTAGCACAAGAAAATAAAGCAAAAATTGATAAAGTTAGAGAAGACGGTGAACTTAAGAAATTCAAAGAGAATTTTGAGGCGGCAGGTGGTACATTTGATAAAGCCAAGGAAGATAAATTTAGGAAAGATTTTAATAGTGAATGGGGCAAGAATAAGCGTATGGTCAGAGATTTTTGGAGTAGTAGCTCTTTATCAACAACGCTTGCTGTAGGGGCTGGTGCATTATTGGGTGGTGCTCCAGTTGCAGCTACGACTTATATCACCATAAAAGGATTAAGTGCAATTAAACACGCATTTGAGATAACACAAACCGATAACACACGGGAGGAGGAAAAACATGAACATACTCAAATTGAAAAACTAATAAAAGGGTTGGAGAGTAAGGGTGTTCCGCACGCTGAAGAAGCCGCACATACTATTGTTGAGGCGACAAAAGAAAAACCAGCTGGCGATGCGCATCCAACCGGCAGTGGAGACGCACATACATCTCACGGTTAATAGTAAAAATTAAACACCCCGCCTTTTCAGGCCCCCCCTTTAGGGGGGGAATTAAATTTTAAAAATTAATTTTTATATGTTGTATAGTATGAATTAAGTTGGCATGATTCTAAATCATAAAATTCGAATGGTTGCAATTAATTAATGATTTGTTAATATATAATATATAAATACAAAATACATGAAAGAAAAAATTAAAATAAAAAATAAAAAAGTATCGGTGGAAGACTTAGCAGTAATGGTGGCTGGTGGTTTTGATCGCATGGATAAAAGAATGAATATTATAAGTAATGAAATTAAAGAGGTGTGCGATGAAATGAAAGAAGAGTTTGATGGTGTAAAAAATCAAATTATAGAGACAAATGATCGAATAGATTTTTTAGCAGAAAGCCGAGTAATATATGAAGGTCATCAAATCCTTAAGTCACGAGTTGAAAGAATTGAAAAATTTATAAAAATATAACTTTTTGCAGGTAGTTTTACCACCGTCGTAATAACCGCACAACATTATTATTTGTCAAAATTGTATCTACTCACAACCCTGAGTAAATTAACCTTCAATTTTAGAAAATTTTCTAAC
>JBBUBU010000065.1:0-2720 GCA_038058115.1 Patescibacteria group bacterium
AAAGTTTCTAGCGTAAGTGATGAGGTTGGACAACTTTATTCATCTATTGCATCAGTAACCAATAATATTTTACGAATTAAAATTGGAGACCCTAATGTATTGGTTAGTGGCATTAAAACTTATGTTATAAGCTATCAGGTTTTTAACGCCACTAGAACATTTAATGATCGTGATGAACTATACTGGAATGTTACGGGAAATCAATGGCCAGTAGCGATTCAAAATGTAAATGCTTCAGTAACTCTACCTGATTTTTCAATATCAAATGTTAAAATGGATTGTTTTACTGGGCCGCAAGGTAGTACTAAAAAAAAATGTATTTTTAATCAAAGTGGTTCAAATATTAATTATTCAACAACGCGCCTCCTCAAGGCAAATGAGGGTTTGACATTTGTTCTTGGTATACCTTTAGGATATATACACAATGCTTATGTTCTGCCACAACAAAATTATCCTGTAGATAATGCACTAAATTCAAACACTAATACTGGTATTTTCACTGGCTATTTTACTGGTTTTTTCAAACTCGGACTCCCTGAAATGATTGTAATTATTCTTGCCAGTACACCATTTATCATAATATTTTTTGGACAGCGGGCCGCACTAGCTATGCCAAAACCAATCATACCAAGTGAGTTGGAAAAAAAGCCCGTAGTAATTGAGTACACCCCTCCCGATAATTTACTCCCAATCGAAATGGGAACGCTTTTGGCCCGCAAGGCAAGTATCGTATATATTCCTTTGGTTGTTTTAGACCTAGCTGTTAGGGGGTATATAAAGATTAGATACGTAGTTCAAGAAATTAAATTTTTGCCAGACAAAAAAGACTTTGAGCTTATTAAACTTAAAGACGGTTCAGGTTTAGTCCACCCAGCAGATAAAGCAATTTTTCAATTTTTATTTAGTGATCAAGATACCGTAAAACTAAGCGACATAAAAAAGCAAAAAAATATTTTTAAGTTAAATATTAAAAAAATACAAAATGCCACAGAAAAATATTTATACAATAAAGAATATTTTGATAAAGTGGCTGGAGATAAATTAGAAAAACATGCAATTTATTTTCCTTTCTTTGTCGTTCCTATTTTGTTCTTAGTAAGTATGCCAATCTACAAGTTTATAGTTTTTTTTCTAAGTGACCCAGGGTTCTTGAGATCCGTCTTTATTGTCTTGTTTATAGTTTTCATAATATTTGTTTGTAGGGCAATTAATCGCTTCTTTGTTCAGAGGTTAACACCACAAGGAATTTCTACTCTTGTAAAAATTTTGGGTTTTAGAAAATTTTTACAATTAACCAAAAAGGATAAATTGCAATTTCTTAATATCCCAGAATTACGATCAGAAATGTTTGAGAAGTTTTTGCCATACGCAATGGTTTTTGGTGTTGAGAATGAATGGGCTCAAAAATTTGAAGGAACTTATAGTACAGTTCCTAGCTGGTATGAAAATTCAACCACAACTAATTTTAATAGTTATGTTCTTGTACACAACCTAACTTTGTTTAATAAATTTTTTAATAAGGTTTTTTCCGGCACTTCTTCAAGGTCAGGTGGAAGGTCTGGCGGTGGGGGTTCTTCTGGCGGTGGGTCTGGTGGCGGTGGAGGAGGTAGCTGGTAACATGTTAGGTAAACCCACGTAATTCATGATTAAATATGCTAAAATGTATCTATGAGCAATTACGCAGAAAATAAAAAAATATATTTTGATTATGAAATTTTGGAGAAATATGAAGCGGGGATACAGCTTTTGGGAACTGAAGTTAAGTCAATTCGCGCGGGAAGAATGTTGTTAAAGGGTAGTTTTGTAATTATTCGAGGAGGTGAAGCATTTTTAATTAATGCCCAAATTCCTGCTTATCAAGAAAAAAATGCCCCAACAGATTATGATCCATTAAGGAATAGAACACTTTTGCTTTCCAAAAAAGAAATATTAGAATTAGCTTTAATTGACAAAAATAAAAGTTTGACAATTGTGCCAATTTCGGTGTATAATAGTAAGAGGAAGATAAAGATTGGTATTGCTGTTGCCAAAGGCAAGAAACAATATGATAAAAGAGAAAGTATAAAGAAACGCGATATCGATCGAGAAAATAAAAGGGGACTTTGAAAAATAACTTATAATACAGTTTGAATTACGAAACTTAAGTAAAATAAAATTTTATAGGGGTTGGGCGGGGACTGGCCTATAAAATTTTGATTTTATTTAAGTTTTGTAATTCATCATTGGGGGTGCAAGGCATCGACAATTAATTTTTGTTTTTGATGCATGTCGAGATGAGTTTACTCGTTAAATAACTCAAAAGGTTAATTGCAAAATTATCCGCTAAAGTAAAAGGTTTAGTCTCTCCATACTTCGGTATGAAGGACTTTGCTTTTGCTCCAGCTTTCGCCTAAATTTAGGTCAGGCTGGTGTTGAACTTATAGACTTCCGATATATAAGTTTCAGCATAATATTTTCGGGATAGGAAAAATACCCGTCTCGCTATTTTTCCAAAACTTAGAGAATCGATTAAAAAATATTTTTTGTATTTTAAAATTTTTTAATCTAAAAATAAAAATATAATAAACATGTAGATTTCCTAAAAAAAATTTTTTGCACGGGGATTCAATTTCCCCCATCTCCACACTTTTTTGTAATTTATTCCCACATATCCCAAATCATTCCGGCGATGTTTTTTGGTTTGCCTTCTAGGGCGTAATAATGTAAATCAATAAAGGGGA
>JBBUBU010000066.1:0-1389 GCA_038058115.1 Patescibacteria group bacterium
ATCTTATACCTAAAAAAAATTTTGTCTAGCTCAAGCTGTGGATAACTCAAAAAATAAAAAACTTTAAAATCATATTACTCTAATTTTTATTACAAATAAATAGGGGTCAGCGTGTCGGACGCTGACCCCCCCATAATCTCACTGCTTTTATTATATCTTAAACAAATCCTCCTGTCGGGCAAGTAAAGACTGTGCTTGTTCGACGATAAGTGCTTCTATTGTATCCTTTATGGACTCCATAGAAGAATTATCTAGGTGATCTGAGGAACAACACTTCCCACCTCCGTCGAGAGATATACTGCCACAAAAAACAACTTTACTTGAAGTTACCTTCATGGACAAATCTCCAGTGATACTGCGTTCTTTTTTCAGGTGTATTTTGAAAAAAACAGTCTCGCTATTCTTCACGACAGATTCACAATAATACACCTCGATTTTGAAATTATCAAAGTGGTGTTTCCCTAAATTTACCAACGGCATTCGAAAACGATCAAATGCTTCACTTGGCTCAAACCTATGGTGCAAAACTACATTTAAGTCCATTTTGCCTCCTTTCTCTTGTTTGGTAAACACTACGCTGCCCTCTATGTCTCTATGTTCTAATCTAAATAAATAGTAACACTAATAACTTTATTTACAAACAATTAGTAAAAATATCCAAAACTTTCTTTTCTAAATTTTTTGCTGAAGCATCGAACCATTGAATTTCTGGGTCTTTTTTAAACCAAGTCATTTGACGTTTAGCGTATTTATATGTTTCGGAGTTGATTTTTTCAATCATTTCTGGTCTAGTAATTTTTTTTTGAAGGTATAGGGCCAAAAAACGGTATTCTAGGCCAAATTCTTGCATTTTTTTCCATGATAAACCATTTTTATGAAGCGTAGTAGCTTCCCTAATCATACCTACGGTCTTAGCTGAAGTTCTTTGATTTATGTTAATTTTTAATTTTTCTGGTGGCAAAAATAAACCTACTTTTATAAACTTAATATTTTCTCTAATATTTTCCCTAGTATCTTCTATATTAGATAATAGTGTCTTGCTCAAGATCCGATCTTGAGCTGAGGGAAAAATTTTACCTAAAGTTTCTGCAATTTCAATTGCTCTAATTAATCTAACTTTATTTTTTGAATCAATATTTTTTGCGCGCTCTGGATTTATTTTTTTTAATTTTTCAAATAATTGTGTAATTGATTTTTTTTCTAAAAATTCTCGTAATTTTTTATTAGGTGGAACACTCGGAAAAATAATTCCTTTAGTAATACTGTCAATATAAAAACCAGTCCCACCACAAATAATTGGTATTTTTTTTCGCGCAATAATTTCTTCTATTTTTTCTTCAGCTAATTTTTGATATTCAGCTACGCTAAATTTTGTATAGTATGGAGGTG
>JBBUBU010000067.1:0-4998 GCA_038058115.1 Patescibacteria group bacterium
TTACCGGAAAAGTTTCCAGCACTGTCAATATTTACACGATATTCTACAGTATCTGTTGCTCTTTTTGACCAACTAATCCAACCAATTCCTTGCTTGGTGCCAGCTCCTGGAGTGCCAGATGATTTAGGTGTATTAGCCCAAGCATAGCCACCCAAACTTAAACCCGCAGTTGTTGCATTAGCTTTATTTATTTTAAATAAACTTAAATTAATAAAGTTTATAAAAATAAAATATGCGCCGACAAGGGTTAGGGTTAATAAAATTATTTTTCTAAATCCTGTGGCGTTAAGCTCGTAGTTATTTGCAAGAGTTAAATCAAGCACCAAACTTTTTATTTTTTTCATAATTTTATTATATCATATTTTTATAAAAAAATAGCAATACTAAATATGTGCAAAACTTTGCTTTGTAATTTAATTTGTGATATACTATAAATATGACTGAGTCCTGGCATTTTTGCAGGATTTTTGTGTTTTTAAGGGTAGGCAAGTCGGACTTCCCGAGTACGGATAAGTCAGACTTGCCTATCAAAAACTTATGCCAAGAAATAGTTTTATAATTCACGATAATTAATTAAAAATTTATGTTAGATCTAAAAATATTTAAATCAGCGTTAGCGCAATTAGAAGAAGAAAAAAAAATTCCAAGAGAAAAAATCTTGGATGCTATTGAGCAGGCGATGGCAGCTGCATATAAAAAGGATTATGGGAAAAAAGGACAAATCATCCGAGCTAAATTTGATATGGAAAATGGAAAAACTGATTTTTTCCAAGTTAAAATTGTAGTTGATGAAACTATTGTAAAAATAAATGAAATTTTAGCTGACGCTGACACAGGAAAAGATGCTGTAACAGAAAACGAAAAAGGTTCAGAAAAAGATTCTGGGAAAAATACTAAAGCAGAAAACGAAGAAGAAGCAGTAGAAGAAAAAGCTAAGCAAGAAGATGGTAATTTAGATGATACAGACAGCGATGCAAGAGTTCGTTTTAATCCAGAACATCATATAATGCTAGAAGAGGCGAAGAAAATAAAAAAAGATGTTGAAATTAATGATGAAATTACTTTTTTATTAGATTCAAAAGAAGATTATGGAAGAATTGCAGCGCAAACTGCAAAGCAAGTTATTATTCAAAAAATTAGAGAGGCTGAGCGTACTTCTATTATTGATGAGTATGGCACCAAAGAAGGAGAAATAATTTCTGGTATTGTTCAAAAAATTGAGAGAGGAAATATTTATATTGATTTTAATCGTGCGACCGGAATATTGCCGCTTGAAGAACAAATTAAGGGTGAAAATATACAGAGAGGGCAACACATTAGAGCTTATTTATATTCAGTTGAAGATACGCATCGAGGAATTAATTTACGCCTTTCTCGTACACATCCAAAATTTATTGAAAAACTTTTTGAAATTGAAACTCCAGAAGTTCAGAATAATGTTGTAAATATAAAAGCTATTGCTCGGGAACCAGGAATGCGTTCTAAAATCGCAGTTTTTTCAAATGATCCACACATTGACCCAGTTGGTTCTTGTGTTGGGCAAAAGGGGACAAGGGTAAATACTGTTACAAGAGAATTATCGGGAGAAAAAGTTGATATAATTCCATGGTCAGAAGACCCAAAAGTTTTTATTTCCAATGCTCTTTCTCCAGCTAAAGTTTTTGCAATTGAAGTAAATGAAAGAGAACACAAAGCGGTGGTTGAAGTTGCAGCAGATCAATTATCTTTAGCGATTGGCAAAGAAGGTCAAAATGTTCGTCTCGCCGCAAAACTTACCGGCTGGAGAATTGACATCAAAGGTTCTTCTTCTGGAGAAACAGAAATAAAAAAAGAAGCAGAAGCAGCAGAGGTATCTGAATTAGCTTAGATTTTTATCTATCTAATTTAAATAAGCTCTTGCTTTGGTTACGATTTCACTGGTATTTGATTCAGCCTTAATCATAAAATCACGTGCTCCTAAGGCTTTAGCTTTGGCAATTTCTTCCGGCTGTCCCAAATTAGATAGCACAATAACTGGTATAGAATGCAGAGTCTGATCTTGTTTAATATATTCCAAAATTTCAAAACCGTTTTTGTCGGGTAGGACAATATCTAATAAAATTAAATTTAGCTTGTCTTTTAAATCGTTTAATTTTTCTATGGCCTGATTGCCTGTAACCGCGAGCTCAACAGTTACATTATCCTTACCTATGGTTTGCGTGATAGCATCATACAAAAGTTCATGTAAGAATTGGTCATCTTCTACTAACAATATTTTTTTGGGTTGAATAGTCATATTATTTATTGTCTTTAATTAAGGGAAAAGTAATAATAAATGTTGTGCCTTTATTTAACTCAGAGCGAAAAGTGATTTGCCCATTATGCGCTGTAATAATGTTTAGGGCTATAAACAGCCCTAAACCTGTGCCTTCAGTGTCGTGTTTTAAAGCGTTACTAGCACGGAAGAATTTATCAAACAACCGTTTTTGATCAGCTGGAAGTATACCAATACCTGTATCCATTACGGTGATGGTTAGGTTGTCAGCGGTAGTGGTGGCCGCGACACTTACTTGACCATCGGCTTGAGTGTATTTTACCGCATTATCGACAATATTTCCCAAGGCCAATTTAAATTGTCCTTCGTCCACGAGTAGCGCCGGTAAACTCGGGGGAATATTTTTTATTAATTTAATGTTTTTGGCCTGGGCATTAATCTCAACGGTGCTCAAAATATTTTGTAATAAAGGCAAGATGTCCTGTTCCTTTAATTTGGCACCAAAGCGACCTTCCTCAATCTGAGAAACATTCAAAATATCACCAACTAACTTAACCATTTTATTAATAATCTCATCAAGCTTAACGACCTGTTTAGCTTGCTCGGGCTTAAGGTTGATCTCTGAATCTTTGTGCAATAACTGAACAATCCACTTGATCGCGGTTAGTGGTGTACGTAGTTGGTGAGCAGCCACGGAAATAAATTCAGTTTTTGCCTTATCTAATGCCACCAAGTGCTCGTTAGCGGCTTTCAATTCGGCCGTGCGCTCAACGACCTTTTTTTCAACGCTTTGTTTTTCAATTTTTATTTCTTCAACTAGTTGCAAAACCTTATTGTTTAGCTCTTGAAACTCTTTTGAACTAACGTCAAAGGAATGCTCTAAAAAATTGTGATCTTTGTCGTAATTATTGTAAACATTACTCACCACTTCCAAAAAATCTTTAAATTCCGGAGAAGACGGAGACTCGCCGTTAAAAATCTTTTTAACTTGTCTACTTAAAAGATGGTGCATTTATCATTAAACTTCTCTAAAGGTGGTAATAGTCATGGTTTGGTTGTGTAGTTGACATTGTCGTTCAGTCGGAGCAGTCGGACAAATCTCGCCATAAGAATAAAAACCTACAATCGCTGCCTGAGCACCAATCTTTTCCTGCACGGCCTCGATTTCATCTTCAATTCGTTCTTTAAGTACCAATTTGCGACCGATACAACTAATCAAAATAGCCAGTTCCGCCTGACCGTTACCTAGAGATTCTAGGCTCATACTAGCTGCACCAGAAGCACCGTCAACCAAGCGGTCGAAATTAGCTTTCATAAAGCGCGCCACCACCCCTTCTGGCATATCGCCAGCAAAAGTAATGGACTGCGCACTCTCATCCACAGCTAAAATAGTTCGCACCACCTCGACCTCGGATCCTACATCCGTTTTTATTTTTAAACTCAAGGGGAAAAGTAAGCCGCTGGCAGGTAAATCTTTGGCTAAGTCACCAAGATATTCCTTGTAAAGCGCCAAAGCTTGCTTATTGTCAAGCTCAAATAATACATTGCCAGTAGATTTAGTAATAGTTCTGACAACACCAAACGAATCCCAGCCACCCAATGAGCCATAGCCGATTTTAATGTTGGGACCGTAAAAACCGACACAGACTAATTTCTTTGTTTCGGCCATTTTGTCAAGACCAACCAATGTCTCTTTAAAACGAGAGCCATCACCAACTAGACCGCCAGTCACAGAAATATTTTTTGGTAGTTCGGAAAGAAGGCCTTTAACTAAAGCAGTTCCATTCACAGACAGTCCGTCTGAAAAAATCATACTGTGGACTAAACCCTCTTTAGGTAAAGACTGAGCAAGTTTTTTGCCAACGGCTTCGCTTCCTTCTGAATTTTCAATACTCGCCTCGGCAAACTGTAAACTAGTTTTTTCAAACTTAACTGCAGTCACAACCAAAGTATCATCCGAAACTTCTGTTTTAATAATTTCCCCAGCAGTTGAAGCGCTAATAATGTGCGCTTCGGGGTACCAGCCACGAATCTCGTCAAACAAAGCATTGTTTTTTAGTGGCTCATTGCCACCAAAAACTAATACCAAATCTGGCCCCGATAGTAGCGGGCTTTCCGAAAGAGTTTTCCATCCATTAGCAGTAGTCCATTTTTTTTGTTCAATTTTCATATAATTTTATTATTAATAATAATTATTAACCATAATAATATTATAACATATTTAAAATAAACCACTTCATCACGCCCCATGTGGATAACTTCTAATTGGTCACACAAACACCTTTCTTTCGGATGGGATAAGTATGCTTGCATTGTATTTTTCATATTATACTATAACAAATTTTTCTCTAAAATAATTTTGTAAATCTGTAATTCGTATTCTTTCTTGTTGGCCTGTGTCGCGGGTACGAACTGTAACTGCTTCATCATTCATACTTTCAAAATCAATGGTCACACAAAAAGGAGTCCCAATTTCATCTTGCCGACGATAACGCTTACCAATATTTCCATTATCGTCAAAAACAATATTGCCTAAATTTTTTGAATCTTTTTTCAAACTAAAAAAAACTGCACGTGCTTTTTCTATTAATTCTGGTTTATTTTTAAGTAAAGGAAAAACCGCAATTTTAACTGGAGCCAAAAAAGGAGCTATTTTTAAATAGGCTCGCGGCTCGCCATTCATTTCATCTTCGGTATAAGCTTCCAATAAAACAAATAAAACTGCGCGATCTACTCCCCCGGAA
>JBBUBU010000068.1:0-3398 GCA_038058115.1 Patescibacteria group bacterium
AATTCTCCAATATTTGGTATGTCTCGAGTAGTAATTTCTGGCCCAAGTTTAGTATCTCGAACTAAGCAAACAAATTCTTCAAGGTAAATACTAGTAAATTTACTTTTCTTTACTAAACGCTCCGAAAGAATTATCGCATCTTCATAGTTTGATCCTGACCAAGATAAAAATGCAACAAAAACATTTTGACCAACTGAAATTTGTCCATTTACAGTACTAGATGTGTCAGCTAAAATATCACCCTTTTTTACTTGGTCACCAATGTCTAAAATAGGTTTTTGATGAAATACAGAAAAATTATTATTTCTAGAAAAATTTATTAATGGATAACTTTCTTCAGATTTCCCCCCACTTTTTATAACTATTTTTTTTGCATCTTGATAAGAAATAATTCCATCATTTTTTGCAACTACTAATCTACCTGAATAACGAGCAGCTAATTCTTCAACTCCCGTCATAACCAAAGGTGCTTCTGGTAAAATACACGGTACAGATTGTTTTTGCATATTAGATCCCATCAATGCTCGGTTCGCATCATTGTGCTCTAAGAAAGGAATCATGGAAGTAGCAATAGAAAATGCTTGATTCGCAGCAACGTCAATAAAATCAACTTGATCTTTGGAGACCATTCCAGGATCAACTTTCACACGAGCCTCCACAAAATCTGGAATTATTTTTCCATCTTTGTCGTACTGAGTTAATGCACTAGCAATATTATATTTTTCTTCCTCCAAAGCATTTAAGTAAACGACTTCGTCAGTAAGTTTTGCATTTTTTACTTTAATATAAGGAGTTTCAATAATTCCAAATTCATTTATTCGCGCGTAAACTGATAAGTGTAAAATAAGACCGATATTTGGACCTTCGGGGGTATGAATTGGACAAACTCTACCGTAGTGAGAAGGATGCACATCACGTACTTCAAAACCAGCGCGCTCGCGAGTCAAACCTCCAGGACCTAAGGCGGAAAGTAAACGAATATGTTCAATTTCAGCTAAAATATTTTCCTGAATCATAAATTGAGAAAGTTGGTTGGTTGCATAAAATTCTTTTATTCGAGCTTGTAAAGGGCGTTGATTAATAATATAAATTGGCATAACCAAACTAGTATCAATAATTGACATTCTATCTTGAATATTTCTTTTTATCTGCATCATTCCAACTCGAACTTTCTGTTGAAGCATTTCTCCAACCAAGCGAACTCTTCTCTGTCCTAAATGATCTATATCATCAGGTTTAGCGTCTGGAAGATTATTTAAGATCATTATATTAACAATCACCGTCATAAAATCTTCTTTGGAAATAGTTCTAGTAGCTAAATCTTTTTCACCAGTTGGTTTATTAAAACGTGTATTAAATCTAAAACGACCAACCGGAGAAAGGTCGTATTTTTCTGGAGTAAATAAAGTAGAAATAAATTCTTTAGCGTTTTCTGCAGTTGCAATATCACCATCTCTTAAGCGTTTATAAATTTCAACATAAATACTATCTAAACTATTATTCGCATCTTTTGCTATAGAACTTTTAAAAATTTCTTCCAATTTTGGATACAACTCTTTATTATCACCCAATAAATCATTTGCAGTACTTTTAAAATCTTTTAATAAACTTTCTTCAGATAAATAACCCATTGCCTTAAGCAACATCATGGCTGGAAATTTTCTTTTTTTATCAATTCTTATATAAACTATTCCATCCACCTCAGTTTCTGCTTCAATCCAAATACCTCGAGCTGGAATAATTTTTGCACCAAAACTTATCTTCCCTTTTGTAAAAGACTCAGTAAAAAAAACACCAAAAGAACGCGCTAATTGCGGAACAATAACTCGCTCAATTCCATTTATAATAAAACTTCCGTGATCCGTCATCAAAGGAAACTCGGACATAAAAATTTCTTGCTCCTTAACAGAACCTAAAATTTTATTTGTTAACTTAACTCGCGCCTTGAGACTACCTTGATATGATAATTTATTTATCTTACAATCATTTTCGTTGTTTTCTGGCTTAACTAAAGAAAAAGAAAGAAAATCGAGCTGAAATTTTTTCCCCGAATAATCTAAAATTGGAGAAAATTCATCAAAAGTTTCTTTTAAACCCTTTTCTAATAGCCACTTAAAAGAATTTAATTGAGATTCAATTAAATTTGGAAATTCTATTAGGGGTTTTTTATATTTCGAAAAATATTTTTTAGTTGTAGTTTTTTGAGTTGACATGTATTAAAAAAAAATTAGAAAACAAATACCCGATATGATTTTCCAAGGTCTGACCTTGAAAAGGGGTATCCTAAGGAGTTTCACAATCCACTAACTAATTTATTAACATACAGTCATTACTCAATCAATCCCCCAAGTATACACATAAAAAATCTTTTGTCAAATCATCCTGTGGATAACTAATTCTAAATTACAAAACTCTTTTTGTGCGACAAGTACTCTCTTTGGTTTTTGTGTTGCTTTTTTCTAATTTTTAGGTAATCTCTTTAGTAAGGGGCGAGAGTCAGGTATATGCCTGACTTAATTTTACCTTGAAAATAGAATATTCAAAGAAAAGGAGAAAAAATGGATGAGGATACGAAAAAAATTATACATATACTTCATGAAGGTTTTACGCTTTGTAAGTTTTCTTCAGAAGTACCAAGAGATTGGCCAAAGGGACATATTTGGGTTGGGATAGGGGAAGGAATCTCTGATGCAACTTGCGTTAATTGTATTCGGATATTTAATAAAATATCCCTAATCAAGTTGGTATCTTTGTAAACTACAAAAAGGAGGAAAATAAAAATGTACAAGCGGTTCTGTCTGTTGTGACGGAACCGCTTTGTGTTTTCAGGGAATCAAGGTTAAACCTTGATTCCCTAATTTTTTTATTTACCAGAATTACGCATATGCGGATTTGTGGTAAATAGTTTTTTAATAAAATTATTTTATTTTTAGAAATAAGGATATAAAAGATAAGATTGAGAAAAAGAAAAGGGCTCCGTAGGTAGTTAGACTTTAACTTGGCGGTCGTAACTTGGTGGTCGAACCGCCAAGTAAAGGATAGAGTTTTGATTGAAAGTAGGTATTGTATAGACAAAAAGTCGTTATTAAAAATAGCTGAGGAATATTTAAAAACTTTAACTCAGGATCGAGGAACCGTAACTCCGCAAAGTCAGACATTGCGGTCGCAATGTCTGACTTTGCGGTCGCTCTAAAAAGAACAGCAGATAATTTAGCTGTATTGCTTTCCGTTTTAATGTCGATGAAACAAAGATTTTTTTGTTTTCTTCCACCAATACTTCATTTCTTTATTTTTGTTCCAAGTGAAGTCTTCCTAGATTTCGAAGACGAATTAGACGATTTTTTATTTCTACTATAGAACCTGTGGATAACTAAACAGCACTTGATTTGCAAAGGATT
>JBBUBU010000069.1:0-1632 GCA_038058115.1 Patescibacteria group bacterium
AAAATTTGGGGCAGTTACCGTAGCTACCAATATGGCAGGTCGCGGAATTGATATTAAGCTTGGAGGAAATCCAATTATAAAAGAGGAATATGAAAAAGTTAAAAACGCTGGAGGACTTTTTGTTTTAGGAACAGAAAGACACGAAGCTCGAAGAATTGATAATCAATTACGAGGTCGTTCTGGTCGGCAGGGTGATCAGGGTGAAACCCAGTTTTATGTTTCTTTGGAAGATGATTTAATGAGAATTTTTGGCTCCGAAAAAATAAAAAATTTAATGGGGCATTTTGGAATTCCAGAAGATCAAGCGATTGAAAATAGTTTTATTAGTAAACAACTTGAAAGTGCCCAAGAAAAAATAGAGGGCTTCCATTTTGATTCCAGAAAACATGTTTTGGAATATGATGATGTGATGAATCACCAGAGAAAAATTATTTATGATCGAAGACAAAAAATGATTCATGCTGATCAAGAGACTCGAATTGAAATCGAAAAATTACTTAATGACTTAATTGAAAACTTGGGAGTAAAAGACTTGGAGGTTGAACCTCCAAGTCTACTTGTAGGTTCAACCTCCAAGTCCCTTGCTCCCAAGGAGTTAATTTTAGAAAAAAGAGAAAAGTTAGGGGAAGAAGTATTTTTTGAAACAGTTCGTAGAATTTGTTTATATGTGACTGATGCTCTTTGGATGGAACATTTAGAAGCAATGGACTACCTTCGCTCCTCGGTAAACTTACGAGCCTATGGCCAGCGTGAACCAATTGTGGAATATAAAAAAGAAGGCTTACAGATGTTTCGTGAAATGGAAATTAATTTCAAAGAACAAGTTTTTTCTTTTATTAGCAATATTAATGAAAAAGAAATAAATTTAGCCGCAGAAAATGAAACACGCTTAAACCCACAGAATAAAAAATTAAACCCTTCAGCAAATTTTGTAACTAGCCATCAAGAACCTCAAGAGTTTTCCCAAAAGACTGTAAAAAATGACCAGCTTGGCCGTAACGACCTCTGCTTCTGTGGCAGTGAAAAAAAATATAAAAAATGTTGCGGGAAGTAAAAATTTTGCTAAGATAAAAATTATGAGTGAAGTTGAAAAAAATAATCAAAAAAGTGAAGCAGCGCTACGAGAGGAGCGCGTTTTAGAATTTTGGCAAGCGAATAAAATTTTTGAAAAAAGTTTGGAGAAAAAATCCCCAAAGGGAAATTATGTTTTTTATGATGGACCCCCTTTTGCCACCGGTTTAATGCATTACGGTCATATCTTAGGCAGTACCGTAAAAGATGTTATTGGGCGTTATCAAACCATGCAAGGTTATCATGTTTCTCGAAAATGGGGTTGGGATTGTCATGGTTTGCCAATTGAAAATATTGTTGAGAAAGATTTAGGAATTGCAGGTCATCAAGAAATTGAAAAATTAGGTATTGAAAAATTTAGTGAGCACGCTCGCAGTAAAGTTTTAACTTATGCTTCTGAGTGGAGAAAGTCAGTAGATCGAATTGGACGTTGGGTTGATTTTGATGGAGGGTATAAAACAATGGACAATACTTTTATCGAATCAGTCTGGTGGGCTCTTTCGGAATTAAATAAAAAAAAATTAATTTATGAAGGAGTGCGAGTTTTAGCTTATTGCGCGC
>JBBUBU010000070.1:0-7622 GCA_038058115.1 Patescibacteria group bacterium
ATTGCGGGATTGGATTTTTTCGCGTCAAAGATATTGGGGGGAGCCGATACCAATAATTTTTTGTAATAGCTGTGGAACTGTACCGGTGCCAGAAAAAGATTTACCAGTGAAATTACCAGAAGTAAAAAATTACAAACCAACTGATACCGGAGAGTCACCTTTAGCTAATATTAAAAAATGGGTTCAGGTAAAATGTCCAAATAAAAAATGTTTAAGTAAAGATATGGCCAGGAGAGAAACTGATGTGATGCCTAATTGGGCGGGAAGTTCTTGGTATTATTTGCGTTACATTGATCCAAAAAATAAAAAAGAATTTGCTTCACAAAAAAAATTAAAATATTGGCTTAGTGCCCAAGGTCGGACCTTGGGAATTCAAAAAGGTTCGACCTTGGGCTCCTTAAGTGGCGGGGTTGACTGGTATAACGGCGGAATGGAACATACTACTTTGCACTTATTGTATTCTCGTTTTTGGCATAAATTTCTTTTTGATTTAAAAGTTGTACCAACGCCGGAACCTTATAAAAAGCGTACTTCTCACGGTATGATTTTAGGTGAAGGAGGTGTAAAAATGTCTAAGTCGCTTGGTAATGTAGTAAACCCCGATGAAATTGTAAAAATTTATGGCGCGGATACTTTAAGAATTTATGAAATGTTTATGGGTCCTTTTGAGGATGCGGTAGCTTGGTCTACTCAAAATATTATGGGTTCTCGAAGATTTTTAGAAAAAGTTTGGCGGATCGGGCAGAAAATTGGAGAAAATTCATCAACTCTCCCAATTCACCCCACCCCAACCCTCCCCGAAGGAGAGGGAGTAAATCTAACTTCCCCATCTCCTTCGGGGAGGGGGCTAGGGGGTGGGGTGAATGTCACCAAACTTCTCCACCAAACTATAAAAAAAGTAACTCAAGATATTGAAAATATGCGTTTTAATACTGCAATTTCTTCTATGATGATTTTAGTTTCAGAAATGGAAAATCAGTTTTCGGGCAAGTCTGACTTATCCGGTAATCCCGGGAAGTCCGACTTGCAGAAAACTGTCCTTGTCGCCTCGGATTTCATAAAATTTTTACAAATTTTGTCACCTTTTGCGCCGCATATTTCAGCCGAATTAATTAGTTACTTGGAGGTTGAACCTCCAAGAGGAGGTTTAACCTCCAAATGGCCCCAGTGGGATGAAAATTTAATTAAAGATACAGAAATAAAAATAGTAGCGCAAATAAATAGTAAAGTAAGAGCTGAAATTATGATTTCGGCGGATGACTCCGAAGAAGATGTTAAGAAAAAAGTTTTAGAAAATTCTGTGATTCAAAAACTTATTAATGAGAATAATATTAAAAAAATAATTTATGTAAAAAATAAATTAATAAATATAGTTATTTAATTAAGGATACAGAGGTCACACCTCTGGAGTACCCGAGGTGTGACCTCTGTGCTTTTATGCAAAAAATTTTAAATTTTTTTAATAAAGAATTTATTAATGTAAATCAAGCAGCTTTGATTTTAGGTTTTTTTGCTTTTTTTTCACAAATTTTAGGATTGTTACGAGATCGATCAATTGCTCATTTTATTGGACCGTCTGCTTCACTGGACATTTATTATGCAGCTTTTCGAGTACCTGATTTTATTTTTATTTCAATTGGGTCACTTTTTTCAGTGGCAGTTTTAATTCCCTTTTTATCTAAAACTAAAATTAACTCTGACCCTAATTACAACAAAGACAATGAAGATTTTTTTAATAATATTTTAAGTTTTTTTATTTTATTAATAATTTTTATTTCTGTAATTATATTTTTTTTATTACCTTTTTTTATAAATTTTTTAGTTCCGGGTTTTTCTTTGGAAAATCAAAATAAAGTTGTAGAGCTTTCTAGATTTATGCTTTTATCTCCTATTTTTTTAGGACTTTCTAATCTTTTTAGTAGTTTAAATCAACTTTCTCATAAGTTTTTTATTTATGCCTTAAGTCCATTATTTTATAATATAGGTATAATACTTGGGATTTTATTTTTTTACCCTATTTTAGGCCTTAAAGGTTTAGCCATTGGTGTTATTTTAGGAGCTTTTATGCATTTCTTAATTCAATTTTTGGGATTCAGTTTCCAAGGTTCGACCTTAAGAATTCAAAAAGGTCGAACCTTGGAAATTCAATTTTTTAAATCAATCAATTTTACTGAAATAAAAGAAATAATTTTTATTTCTTTTCCAAGAACTTTAGGTCTTTCTTTAAATAGTCTTACTTTAATGTTTATTGTTTCTTTTGCTTCTTCTCTTGAGAGTGGCTCCATTTCAATTTTTAATTTTTCTTTTAATTTATATGTAGTGCCTCTTAGTATTATTGGTCTTTCTTATGCTGTTGCAACTTTTCCTGCACTTTCTCAATCATATGCTTCTGGGAAAATGGAGGAATTTAAAAATTATTTAAAATTGGCCGCCCGTCAAATAATTTTCTGGTCTTTGCCTGTGATTTTTTTATTTATTATTTTACGAGCTCAAATTGTTCGAGTAATTTTAGGTTCCGGAAATTTTTCTTGGGAACATACCCGTTTAGTGGCAGCTTCTTTAGCTATTTTTTCAATTTCCATACTTGCTCAAGGGCTTATTGCTCTTTTTGCTCGGGCTTATTATGCTAAAGGCAATACCTCGCGACCTTTATTTATTAATTTTATTTCTTCTTTAAGTATTATTATTTTTTCAATTTTATTTTTATATATTTTTAAACATTATATTTTATTTCAAAACTTTATTGAATCCATACTGAAAGTATCTAATATTCCCGGAACAGAAATTTTAATGTTACCTTTGGCGTATTCTTTTGGAGTCTTAATAAATGCTTCTTTATTTTATTTTTTTATTAAAAAAGATATCTTAGAGCCGAAAGAAAAATTTATTTCCGAAACATTTTTTCAATGTCTTAGTGCTTCTTTTGCAATTGGTTTAGTTTCATATTTTATGTTAAATATTCTGGCCTCAAGGTTAAATACCTTATCTCCAGTTTTTGGTACCAATACTTTTCTTGGAATATTTTTGCAAGGTTTTTTAGCTGGGATTTTAGGAATTTTAGCTGGCATTTTAATTTTATTTTTATTTAAAAATGAGGAGTTAAAACAAATTATCAAAGTCTTAAAAACAAAGTTTTGGAAAGTAAAAATTTCTGTCCAAGATGAGTAAATACATAGTTTTCCAAGGTCCGACCTTAAGAATTCAAAAAGGTCGTACCTTAGGAAAACTATACATAGGTACGACCTATGTATTTAGTTTCATAATTCAAAATATCTATGATACTATCTGTGTATGTTAAACAATATTAGAAATTTTAGTATTATTGCTCATATTGATCATGGGAAAAGTACTTTGGCGGATAGGATTTTAGAAATTACTAAAACTATTCCAGAGCGTAAAATGCGCGAGCAGGTGCTTGATTCAATGGATCTTGAAAGAGAGCGGGGAATTACTATTAAGATGCAGCCCGTCAGAATGGATTATCGCTCTGATAAAGTCTTTGACAAGGACTCTCCTTGTCAGCCAGAAAATTTTATTTTAAATTTAATTGACACCCCCGGTCACATTGATTTTTCTTACGAAGTTTCTCGTGCCTTAAAAGCGGTGGAGGGTTCTATTTTATTAATTGATGCTACTCAAGGAGCTCAAGCACAAACTTTTACGACCTTAGATATGGCGATTGCTGGAAATTTAAAAATTATTCCAGTAATTTCTAAAATTGATTCACCTCTGGCGCGAATAGAAGAAGTTAAAAATGAAGTTGTTAAACTTTTGAATTGTGAAGAGGAGGATATTCTTTTAGTTTCTGGGCGAACAGGGGAGGGAGTAAAAAATCTTTTAGATGAAGTTGTAAAAAGAATTCCCGCACCAGGGATGGAAAAATTTTCAGATAAGTCAGGAAGTCCGGTTTTTGGGAAGTCTGACTTATCCGGTACTCCGGGAAGTCCGACTTATCCAAAAACCAACAATCTTCAAGCTCTAATTTTTGATTTTAAATATTCTAGCCATCGTGGAGTAATTATTTTTGTTAGAATATTTAGCGGACAAATAAAAAAAGGTGACAATTTATTTTTTGTTGTCGCTGGGGAAAAATTTAATTGTTTGGAGGTCGGAATTTTTTCACCTGAAGAAAAACCTATGGATTCTCTTAATGCTGGAGAGATAGGCTATATTGTTACTGGTATAAAAAAACCGGGCATTGCTTCGGTTGGAGATACTATTACTCAATTTCAAAATCCAATGCCTGCTTTGGCGGGATATCAAAAGCCGATACCAGTTGTTTGGGCTTCAGTTTTTCCAGAAGATGCAGATTATTTTGAAGATTTAAAAATGAGTTTAGGTAAATTAAAACTTTCTGATTCGGCTTTTTCTTACGAAGAAGAATCCTCGGGTGTTTTGGGGCATGGTTTTCGTTGTGGATTTTTGGGTATGTTGCATTTAGAAATTATTACCGAAAGATTAAAAAGAGAATTTAATTTGCAGCTAGTGATAACCACCCCATCGATTACGTACGAAGTTTTATTAAAAAACCAAAAAGATATTGAGAAAAGAGAGAAAATTTTCTCCCCTTGTTTTTTTCCAGACGATAATGATATTCAAAAAATATTTGAGCCTTGGGTAAAAATAAAAATAATTCTTCCATCAAGTTATTTGGGTAGTATTATGAAATTACTTTTTGAACACGAGGCGGAAATTGGTGATACAGAAAATTTTGGCAATAATCGTTCCGCAATATTTGTTAAAATGCCTCTTCGGGAATTAATGCGTGATTTTTTTGATGAATTAAAAAGTGTCTCTTCTGGTTACGGCTCAATTTCTTATGAAATGGATGAGATGCGTGAAGCCAGTATTACTAGGTTGGATGTTATCATTGCCGATGATGTTGTTCCAGCTTTTTCAAGAGTAATTTCTAGATCTCGCGCTGAAGATGATGCGGAAAAAATAGTTGAAAAACTTGTTAATATTTTACCACGACAAAATTTTGTGGCAAAAATTCAAGCTAAAGCTTTAGGTAGAATTATTGCTTCTCGTACTCTTCAAGCATTTAGAAAGGATGTAACGGGGGGTTTGTATGGAGGTGATATTACCCGTAGGATGAAACTTTTAGAAAAACAAAAAAAGGGCAAGAAAAAAATGAAAGAGCGCGGAAAAATGAACATCCCCGCCGAAATATTTATCAAAATGATGCGTTCTAAAGAGTAAGTTTTAACTTGGAGGTTGTAACTTGGAGGTTGAACCTCCAAGTTGCAGTAAGTATGGAAGTCTGACTTCCATACTTTAAAAAATTGGGGCGTAGAGTAAGAGCATACTAACAATTACCAAAAGTCCAATTATGCTCCAAATCATCTGTATTCTTTTTTGATTTTTTTTATTGAAAAACATAGTATAATAGGGTGAATTACAAAACCTAAATAAAATTATAATTTACAAAAATTAATATTCTAATTTTTTCCTCCTACGCCTATTTAAGTATTTCAAAGCGTAAAACAGGAACCCTCGGAGTTAAAAAATTGAAATATTAATTTTTGTAAAAAATGAATTATAATTTTACTTAAGTTTTGTAATTCATTATAATTAAGTATAGCACAGTTAAAAAAATATGCGAAATTTTCAGGATAAAAGAAAATTTAATAAATTTTTAGAATCAAAATTTTTTTTGATAGCTTTTTTTACATTATTAATTTTTTTTGCATGGAGTTTAATTGACTTTATGCATAAAATGCAAGAAACGGCTAAAAATAAAAAAATAGCTGAAAATAAAGTTGCTGAATTAATAAAAACTAAAGAAAGATTAAATATTGATATTAAAAAATTAGAAAATGATGGAGGAATAGAAGAAAGCCTTAGAGAAAAATTTGGTTTAGGTAAAGAGGGCGAGGAGTTAATTATTATTTTGGACGACGAAGAGGATAAAAATGAACTTGTAACCAACAAAGGTCCCAGCTTAACGCCACAGGTTAAGAAATTTACTTTTTATAATTATTTTAAAAATCTCCTTGACAAATTTTTTATAAAGTAGCATAGTATCAAAAGAGTAGGTGAAATGAAATAGTTTTATTTTTGATCTACCTGATCTGTGGGGAGTGGGAGTATTATTTGCAAGATTGTATCTCGTCTACATTTTTGTAAATTAGTTATTATACCAACTAGACTACAGATAGGAGGGATGGGGAGGGTGCAATAACCGACAATGTTGTGCCCTCCCTTTTAATTTTAAACTAATTTTTAGCACGGAAGCCAGATTCTTATTTTTCATCTCTTATTGCATTTTTGTGGAATTTAAGGTAAGATAAAAATATGGTAAAAAAAATAGTAGAAAAAAGTCCCAGCTTAACGCCACAGGGTCTAGAACAATTTGCTGTTATAAAAACAGGGGGGAAACAATACAAAGTCTCAAAAGACAGTGTTATTTTGATTGAGAAAATATCTGATAAGGAAAAAAAAGAAAGTCCCAGCTTAACGCCACAAGGTTCAGATAAATCTATTCCTACTGGTTGGCAAGTTGGAGACAAAATTAATTTTGATAAAGTTCTTTTATCTGAAAATGGTGATAAGACCAGTATTGGGAGCCCATACCTTGAAGGAGTAAAAGTAGAAGCAGAAATTACAAAAATTGGAAGAGCTAGAAAAATTTTAGTTGTAAAATATAAACAAAAATCTCGATATCTCCGAAGGAATGGTCACCGTCAGCCGTTTTTTGAAGTAAAAATTCTTAATATCTTAAAATAAACCCATATACTAAAGTTAGTGTATGGGTTTATTTGTTATACTATCGGGAACTAAATTAATTTTATGCAATTCACAATTCAAAAAAAAATAAAGTCCCAGCTTAACGCCACAGGAATATGTTTAGGTCGAGCTGGAGTTTTAGAAACTGCACATGGGAAAATAAATACTCCAGCTTTTGTACCAGTGGCAACTAAAGCCAGCATTAAGTCTTTGACCCCAGAGCAAGTTTTAGATTTAGGGGCAGAAGTTATTTTAGGAAATACTTATCATTTATATTTACAACCGGGCGATGAACTGGTTTCTAGGGCGGGCGGAATTGGAAAATTTATGAATTATTTTGGCCCGACCATGACTGATTCTGGGGGTTTTCAGGTTTTTTCTTTGGGTGCTGCTTATGGCAAAGAACTTTCTAAAATTACAAAAATTACTGACCCATCTTTTTTGATCCCAGAACGCTTTGACGACAAAGGAGAACTTAAACTTGCAAAAATTGGAGAAGATGGAGTTTCTTTTACGTCTCATTTAGATGGCTCAATTCATTACATTACTCCTGAGAAATCAATTCAGATTCAACATAATTTAGGTGCTGATATAATTTTTGCTTTTGATGAATGCACTAGCCCAGTAGAAAATTTTAAATATCAAAGTGAAGCTTTAGACAGAACTCATCAATGGGCGAAAAGAAGTTTGGTTGAACATAAAAAATTATTAGGTATTAAGAAAGTTTTAGGGAAGTCTGACTTATCCGGTAATCCGGTTAGTCTGACTTATCCAAAAACTTTCCCCGCTCTTTTTGGCATTGTTCAAGGTGGCCGCGATAAAATTCTGAGAGAAAAATCAGCAAAATTTATTAGCAGTTTAGATTTTGATGGTTTTGGTATTGGTGGTTCTTT
>JBBUBU010000071.1:0-3974 GCA_038058115.1 Patescibacteria group bacterium
TTGCTGCCAGTAATTTTTCAACTTCTTGGTCGATTATTACAGCTGGAATTGTTATCTTAGAACTATCAAGAAGTGCCTTTGTGATCTCCTCAAAGCTTACAGGAGCGCTTTCTTTACCAGGAACGACTATTTTACTCTTGCCTGTTATTTTTTTAACTTCTGGTTTATAGTTTCCAAGGTCAATTGTTGGCATTTCGCAGGTTTGAGCACTAAATTCACAATCTTGGTTCTCATCAATTATTTGAACTTGAATTAAAGGAGAAATTATTGGTTTTCACCCCGGGGCGACTTTTTTTACATTAGGTGAAAGACATGGTTTTACTATTACTCAAAAAGGTTGCCAAGATAATCCATATCACATAATTAGTAAAAATATTAAAAACAATACACTAGCCGTCTCACAAGATTTAAATTTATTTTTAAATGAAAGTTTAAATAAATTAAAAATTTATAATTTAGAAAAAGTAAATTGGATTAATGAAGTTCCATATTCAGACAAGAATTACACTGCCCAAATTCGTTATCATGGAGAGTTTTTGGATTGCCGAATAGAGTTTTTTGTTTCTAAAAAATTAGCCCAAATAACTTTTACCAAACCAGTTTTAATTGCTTCTGGCCAATCTTGTGTAATTTATGATGAAGATATAGTTCTCGGCGGGGGAATTGTGTGCTAATATAGAGTCATGTTACTTGAAGCGATATTTTTTATGGTTGTAGTTTTACCTTTTATGATTCTTAACGAAGCATGGGGGAAATTTTCTACATGGATGGATAAAAATAAGTCCCAGCTTAACGCCACAGGTTTTTGGTGGAATTTACCCTATTTTTTAATAGGAATATTAAGTGTTTTAATTTTAATTTTAATTTAAAGAAACTAAATGCAATCAAAAGAAATTAGAGAAAGATTTTTAAGTTTTTTTGAAAAGAGGGGACATAAAATAATTCCTTCGGCTTCTTTGGTGCCCGAAAATGATCCCTCGGTACTTTTTAATACAGCTGGAATGCAACCATTAGTGCCATATTTATTAGGACAAGAACACCCGATGGGAAAAAGAATTGTGGATGTTCAAAAATGTGTGCGGACTACTGATATAGATGAAGTCGGGGATAATACCCATGCCACCTTTTTTGAAATGATGGGCAATTGGTCTTTGGGCGATTATTTTAAAGAAGAGGCAATTAAATGGAGTTATGAATTTTTAACTTCTAAGGAAGAAGGCCTTGGGCTTGATCCAAAGCGTCTTTATATTACAGTTTTTGAGGGTGACGAAAATGCACCAAAAGATGAAGAGGCTTTTAGTATTTGGAGAAAATATTTTCCAGAAAATCGGATTTATTATATGGGCGCAAAATCAAATTGGTGGAGCGCGGGTGAGTCGGGTCCTTGTGGGCCCGATACAGAAATGTTTTATGATGTTACAGAGCAAGGGCTTGGTGATATGACTAAAGAAGAATATTTACGCGCTGATGAAGAGCAAAAAGTTGTAGAGATTTGGAATGATGTTTTTATGGAATATGAAAAAAAAGATGGAAAGGTAATTGGTAAATTAAAACAAAGAAATGTTGATACCGGAGCTGGCTTGGAAAGAATTACCATGGTGATGCAAAATAAAAATAATATTCATGAGACAGATTTATTTACGCCAGTATTAGAATTATTTAATACTGAAATAAACACAGAAAATACAGAGGTCAGACCTATGTATTTTGAAAAAAATAAAAGAATTATTGTTGATCATTTAAAAGCTGCTTGTTTTTTGATTAGCGCAGGAGTTTTACCAGCTAACAAAGACAGAGGTTATGTTTTAAGAAAAATTTTACGTCGGATTCTTTTTTATTTAAATAAAAAATCTTTCAAAATAGATATTTTTGTTTTGATTGAAAAAATTAGTGAAATATATAAAAATGTTTATGACTTAGATTCAAAAAAAATTTTTGAAATTCTTCAACAAGAAAAAACTAAATTTGAAATTACATTAGAACAAGGGCTTAAGGAATTTGAAAAGGGAACTAATTCATTTATTCTAGTCACAACTTATGGTTTTCCATTTGAATTAATTGAAGAGTTAGCGCGCGAGAAGGGACAAATTTTAGATAAAAAAGATTTTGATCAAAAAATGCTAGAGCATCAAAAACTTTCACAAACTTCTTCCGCTGGAATGTTTAAAGGTGGTTTAGCAAATCATAATGAGAAAACGATTAGATTGCATACTACGCATCATTTACTTTTAGCAGCTCTTCAAGGAATTTTAGGAAAGGAAGTAAAGCAGCGAGGTTCTAATATTAATGAAGAAAGATTAAGAATTGATTTTCTTTTTGATCGAAAAATGACTGAGGATGAAAAAAAACAAGTGGAAAATTTAGTAAATCAAAAAATCGGCGAGCATTTGTCAGTTGCTCGTGTAGAAATGAAAAAAGAGGAAGCAGAAAAATTAGGAGCTGAGATGGAATTTGGAATTAAATACAGCGAGATAGTTTCAGTTTATTTTATTGGCGACAAACTTAAGCCATTCAGTCTAGAATTTTGTGGCGGCCCTCATATTAAAAATACCAGCGAATTAAGTATTTTTAAAATCCTCAAAGAAGAAGCAGTCACGCAAGACATTCGGCGTATTAAAGCAGTCTTAATGTAGGTATAATAATTTACCAAAATTATGGGCACCTAATACCCCGAATTCGAATTCCAAAAAAATAAAAAAATTTGAAAATCATAAAACGCTATAAGCGTTTTATCTTTTTTCTATGAAGTTCTATAACTTCTGCTGGCGTTCTTCCATTTAAGCATTTCATAATTCTTCTTTGCATTTTTTCTTCAATCTTTTGAATATAGTTTCTAGAAATTTTAGATATGTCACTTCTCTTTGGAATATATTTCCTCATTAATTTATTTCTGTTTTCATTGGTGCCCTTTTCCCAAGGACTATGCTTATGGCAGAAATATATTTTTACATGTAATATTTCTTCAAGTTTTTTATGATGAAGAAAAAGTATATCATTATCGAGTGTTAGAGTTTTCATCTCTGGAAATTTTTTCTTGATTCTTAGAGCTGCATTTTCTATTGTTTTGATTGATACTGGATAAATCTTTTCTAGAAAAGGAGCCCTAGATTTACGATCTGTGATATTCATAATGATACCAGCTCCACTTTTACCAGACACAATGAAATCACCCTCACAGTCGCCGATTCTTGATCTAGTATTGATATATTTGGGTCTTTTGGTAATCATTCGCTTACCTATCATACTACTACCTCGTATATGCCGTCTAGCATATTTCTTCCTTAATTTATCTCTCTTGGCTTCTATTCTTCTACCATAAGGACTTCTAAGGTAATCCCTAATTACTTTACCAGAAACACTGGGTAAATCTTTGTGATGCTTTTTTATTCTAAAACTAATTAATTCTGGGGATTGATCGTCGAGTAGATAATCTTCTACTAATTTACGTAATTCTTTATCCGAAACAATCTTTTTTCCAACATGATTACTGTTTCTTCTTTTTTGATAGGCTCGAAGTATCGCATACTCTGCATTATATTTTCTTCCTTTTCTAGTAAATTTCTTTAATTCATACGAGATGGTGCTAGTAGCTTTACGCAGCATCCTAGCAATATCTTTTTGTAGATACTTTTTATTTAAAAGTAATTCTAATTCCCTGCGACTTGAATTTGTAAAATGTTTTCCAAAATTTTTTTCATAATTTTATTTTATCATTTTTACTAAAAATACTTAAATTAAATTCGAATTCAAAAGTAGATCTCCAATGCGACCGCACATTTTTAGTAAATTTTTATTTTTTAATCCATTAGATTAACCAAAAAAGTTATCCACAGTTTAAGCTTTACTTTTAAAATTTATGGTTTATAATATATTATATGAATAAGAAATTTGTACAAGTAAATAATCACTTCACATATATTTGGTTGCTAACCTATAAAAATGGTGGAGGTTTTACTTGTGCGTAATTAAATTAA